>NZ_KB912917.1:0-74951 GCF_000383875.1 Caldibacillus debilis DSM 16016
GCTGATAGTAGCCGTTTCTCATATTCGGTGTTCCAGCCTGTTCGATTTCGAGGAAATTTTTCATTTCTTCCCGCATAATCAGCTCTAATTTTTCTTTCACAAATTGACGAATAACACTTTCCAGTTGATTTGCCCAGTCGACATTCGGTATACTTCTTTTAGACATAGGTAGGGTACTCCTTTCTCTGGAATGTGTTATGGCTAAATCAGAGAATACCCTACCTTTTTTCTTTTGGTCTAGCAAAATGCTTTACACAAACTTTTATACATCATCTAAAATTTTTCGGGATTCTTTCCATTTGAGATTCGGCAAGGGCGGAAACAGGTTCTAGAAACAGGTTCTTGTTTTTTGACATTTTTCATTGATATAATAATTCCAATGATTCGAACGAAGGAGAAAACGCGATTGTGCCCCATCATTTTCAAAATGAATTTATGAAAACCGTCCAGCCCCACCTCCCGGATTTATCCCGATACTGCCGCATGACGGCAGGAACGCCTTGGGACGGGGAAGATTTGCTGCAGGAAACGCTTATCAAAGCCTTCCAGTCTGCGGCTGTCTTTGTCAACCATCCGGAGCCGAAAGCCTATCTGTTCCGGATTGCCGCGAATGCCTGGATCGACCACTGCCGAAAAAATAAAGCCCCCTTGGATCCGTATCGGGAGGCCCTGCCCTTGGTTCAACCGCATGGGCTTGATTTTGAAATCCGTGAAGCCATGGAAGAACTTTTCTGCCATTTGCCTCCCCGTCAGGCATCTGTTCTGCTTCTGACGGAAGTCTTCGGATTCAGCGCCCAGTCAGCGGCGTCGATGCTGGAAATGACCGAAGGCGCTGTGAAGGCTGCCCTGCATCGCGCCCGGACAACATTGAAACGGGTAAAAAGGCGGGACGATGAGGTCCGTTCGCGATTCAAAGCGAAAAGCGTCGCAGAACTGGCCGATATCTTTCTTGATGCCTTCCAACAACATGATCCCGCTGCCGTAAGCCGGGCATACCGCTCCCTTAAGCATCGCGGGATGGAAGCGAAGCGGATCATAGGCGAAGGAATGGTTTTTTTCCAGTTGCGAGACCCGGACGGCAATGTGTTTACCGTCGCCGCACCGGCGAAAAAAATCAGGAACGGCTCATAAAAAATAACCGTATCTTTTCGTCCTTCTTCTGCGTTTATTATGTGAATCAAATCTTGCTTTAAAGGAGTTGGATTTATGGCGCTTGTGAAGAGAATCGATACCGTATTTGTACCGGTAACCGATTTGGAGAGGTCGGAAAAGTGGTACCTGGATGTGTTCCCTTTTATAGTGACTTTCCGCAGTGCCGACGGGAACTATATAGGCTTCAGCTTTAAAGACCGCCATCCGTTGCAGACGGGACTTTGCATTTATAAAACCGATAAAATCGAAAGGTTAGGGCACGTCGCATTCAATTTTTTCACGGAAGACGTGGATGGGTATCACCGATTTCTTCTGGAACGAAAGGTTAAGGTAACCGAAATTCACGAGGAGGGCGGGACAAGATTCTTCGAGTTTTTCGATCCGGACGGAAATGAGCTGAGCGCCGTCACCTTTCCGGAGTAAAAGGAGGAATGAGGGATCATGCAACGGGGGCCAACCTTGCCTGTCGGCGGGTAAAAGAAAGGGAGAAAATGCAGCGACGCAACCCGCGAAAATTGCAACCGCCGAGATTGCCGCCGCCAGTCCGGGAGGCCGGCACCGGCTCGGGATGCCCCGGAAAAAACGAAGATAAAACGCATAGAAGAAGGGGAACGGCTTCTCTCCCCCTTCTTCTTTTTTTGAATGGAAGCCGATTTTCCTGTCGCAGGCAAACGGCTTTTTTCAATTGCCGATAGCAGGATTTTGCCCTTCGAATGGTTTGCCCATTCATTAAAATCAGGCATCTGTAAAAAATTCCCTGGCGATTGATTTTCCCGCCGGCAGGTTATATTATAAATATATACGAACATATGTTTGGTATCGGGGAGGGAAGAGAATGACGAGGATCCCGGCGGAAGACCGCGATTTGATGGAGAAAGCCATCTATTATCCGATGGTGCTCAAAGTGCTGGAAAGGGATTTGCGCGTCATCGAAAAAAGCCCGTTCAAACTGCCCAATCCGTATATTTCCCTGGTGAGCGAGACGATGGCGGCCGTGCAAAAGCAGCTGCATGCGGTCAAGCGGGAGATGAAGAAAAACGGAATGAAGGTGCAGGAAACGAAGCGGGACGACACCTTTACGACCTTCCTGTTCATCTACAAAGGATACGAGGAATACCATAATTATTTCAATCCGCGGCTGCGGAACAAGGTGGAAGAGCTGTTGGCCCATTTTTTGTTCCGCCGCTTCACCGACAAAAACTCCGGGGAAAAAACGGCCGGTTAAAACCGGTAAAACCTCTTTCGCTCCAGCGCCTCCAACTGCCAGTCATGGAACAGATGCTTCGAACGTCTTTCGCTCTCCAAAAGGCGCTGTTGCATTTTCGTCTGCAAGAGGGAAGTGCGCTGATATTGGGATCGGAAGGAATTCGCGGAGATGGGCACGGAAAGGGTTTGCTTGTTGCTCAAGAGGACTTCCGTTTCCTTATTTCCTTTGCGGAAAAAGCCTTGGACATGTTCGAGGGAAAACCAGCAGCAATCGGGGCGGTTAGGCGAGGTGGTGGGGAAAAAGTAAATGGAAGAGACCGGGTCGATGACGATGGGGGATTTATGGGTGATGCCGATCAACTCTTTCGTTCCTTCCCGCCGGCCTTCGAAACTGGAGGCATAAAACCGGCAGCTCTTCTTGATGATGTCAATCGGCTTCTCCGGCACCACGTATTCGTCATCGATCTCGAAAATTTTCGAATAGATCCTGCCGCCGTACGGTACCGGCACAATGGCCATCGTGTTGACCGTCAACTCAAAATCCTCATGCAAAACTTCCTGATCGAACATCGAATCCTCCCTTTCCTGAAATTTGAAATTCAATATAATATTAACATCTGTACCAACTTATGTCACTATACTTTTTATTTTTCGAAGTTTGCAGGAAAATCGCATTTTCAAAAAATTCCTTCCCGGAACTGTTGATTTTTATCCTCCTTCTCATATAATTATTAATAAAAAACGGAAGTGAAAAATGCAAAAATTAAATTTTACGCAAAGGGGGCATGGCTATGCCGGCAAGGGAGGAGCTGAACGGGGCTTTGGCGCTGACCCGCCAGAAAGACAAGGAAAAAGGGGTCGAAGCGATCTACATCGACATTTTGATCAATGAGGCGCTGTTAAAGGAAAAAAAAGAAAAGCTGAAACAGAAGATCGACCAGGCCCTCGACCGAAATGACCGGGAAGCGTTTATGGAACTGTCCGCCCGACTCCGGGAAGTGGAAAAAGAATTGAACGCATAGGAAACTGCTGATCGGGCAGTTATTTTTTGTGCCCAAAAAAGCGCCTGACCGAAGCCTCGCCCCTTCGGATCCTGGCAGGCGATTCCAAAAAGCGCCATCGCCCCGTCCCTCCCGGGACGGACCAGCCGCGGGAGAAACGGTCAAATGAGCGCGGACACGGCGGACAAAAGAATGATGGAACCGATCACCACGACGATCACATTGGCCCCGGAAAAAGCGAGGGCAAATGCGCCAAGCGCCCCGATGATCCCGAGCAAAACGTTCTCCCCGTCGATGAAGAAGATCCCCGGAAAGATCAAGGCACCTAAAATGGCGTAAGGCACATTTTTCAACACTTCCTGCAAAAACGGCGGGAATTTGATTCCTTGCAAAACGGTGAGCGGGATGGCGCGGGGAAGGAACGTCACCAGCCCCATTCCGATGATCAAAAGGACATATCCGCTATCCATTCCGTACTTTCCCCCTTTTCCTTTTCAACCAAAAGACATATTCGACAAATACCGAAGCGGCCAAAGTGGCGATCACGATCGACCATCCCGGGGAAACGATCCGGCAGAACTGAAAAAAGGAATTGAGGAAAGCCGCCGAGCCCGCCAGGAAGAGCACTTTTCCGCTCTTTTTCATCGAGGGAACGAGAAGGCCGATGAACATCGCATATAAGGCGATGGACATGCCGTCCTGAAAGACCCCGGGAATATTGGAGCCGATGATGAAGCCGACGGCGGAAAAAAGGCACCAGCTGAAATAGGCGAGGACATTTAAACCGTACATATACAAAGTGGTCAATTTTTCATTTTTTACGGCGGCGACCGAAAAGGTTTCGTCGGTGACCCCGAAGGCGTAAATGGCCTTTTTCAGCGGATGGTCCTTTTCCACCTTTTCGTTCAAAGAAGCGCTCATCAAAAAATGGCGGATGTTGACAATAAACGTGGTGAAGATGATTTCCAGACTGCCGATATGTTTTCCGATCATATCGAGGGCCATGTATTGGGAAGCGCCGGCGTACACAAACAGGCTCATCAGCAGGCATTCGCCCAGGCTCAGTCCCGTCGATTTGGCGATGAAACCGTAAGTTAAGGCGATCGGTATGTATCCGATGGCGATCGGAACGGCATCTTGAATGCCGTCGAGGAAACGGCCGGCAATCCTCGTTCCGGACATCATGCGCAAAGCTTTTCCCCCCAAACCGCGAAATTCCTTGGCGATCCCCGCGATTTTCGCGGGCCTCTCTTTTTTGCGCTCCTCAAAGAAAAAAGGGCAGGCCAGTCCTCCCTTTTTCCGAATCCGAAGCAAATATTTTCTGCGCATCTTCAGGAAAAAAGCGCAAGAAAGGGGGAGCGTCCTTCCCCCTTTTCGGATTCCGTGAAAATGAAACGATCGTCTTTTCCCTTCACAGAACATGCAGAAGCTGCTGTCCTCACGCAAAAATTTCAGGCTTTGTGCGCTATTCGAGTATTTCCGCGATGTTTTTCCATTCCGGCTTGATTTCCACGCCCATTTCCTTCGCCGCCTTGGCATTGATGGCCAATTTTAAATTTTGCGGATAACGGACGGGCAATTCGGAAGCCTTTTTGCCTTCTTTCAAAATCGAATAAGCCAGCTGGCCCGCTTCATAGCCGATATCATAATAATCAAATCCGTATGCGGCAAATCCGCCCCGTTTGACCGAATCCAGCTCTCCGACAAAAAGCGGGATGTCGTGATCCTCCGCGGCGCCGATCACCGCCTCCAGCCCGTTTACGACCGTATTGTCGGTAATAATGTAGAATACATCCGCTTCTCCGGCCAAGGCCTCCGCTGCCTGCTTAATTTCCGAGGAATTGGAGACCACCTTTTCCACCAGCTTGAGATCGGTGTCCTTCATCGCCGCCTTTACGGCTTCAATTTGTTTGACCGAGTTTTGTTCCCCCGCATTGTAAATCGTGCCGACCCGTTTCCCCGGGAAATTTTCGGCAATGAACTGGACCGTTTTCGGGATCGCCTCCGGATGGTAATCCGTCGTGCCCGTCGCATTTTTTCCGGGGTTCTCCAGCGACTCCACCAGTTCCGCGCCGACCGGATCCGTTACGGAAGTGAAAACGACGGGGATCCCGGCAGCTTGCGCTTCACTGACGGCAGCCTGGGCGCTCGGCGTGGCATTGGCAAAAATCAAATCCGCCTTTGCGTTTACCAGGTTCTGGGCGATGGTTTTGGCATTGTTGACGTCGGCGGAGGCGTTCTGTTCGTCGAACTCCACCTTCAATCCCTTATCGGCGAGGGCCTTCTTGAACCCCTCCGTCGCCGCGTTTAAAGACGGATGGTTGGCGAAAACGGAAATCCCGATTTTATACGTCTTTTCCTTGTTTTCCCCGCTTCCGGTTTCCGATTCGTCCTTGCCGCAGCCGGCGGCAAAAATGGCGAAGGCAGCCAATAAAAAAGAAATAAGTGCGAAGGTCTTCCTGTTTACCATGCTCATCACTCGTCTAATTCTCCTCTCTCCTCATCTGAATAAAGTTAGAAAAAATTATAAAGGATTATAAAAATATTTCAAGTCAGTTTTGAAGATTTTTTCTTTATTTCCCAAAACGGCAGCCCTCGGCAAGCGGCGGGGCGGCAGACGGATCCGCATTCGGCAGAACATGATGAAGAATCTTCAACGGTCCCGCCTTTATAAATCGCCTCCGCGGCCCCGCGGCGGAACATCATGGTTCGTCTTCAACCTTTACCAGGCGCATGCTGTTTAAAGTGACGATCAACGTGGCTCCCATATCGGCAAATACCGCCAACCACAGCGTTAACCAGCCGGGCGCGATCAGCAGCAAAGCCAATGCCTTGACGCCCAAAGCGAAGGCGATGTTTTGTTTGATGATTGCCAAGGCCTTGCGGCTCAATCGGATCGTATATGGCAATTTCCTCAAATCGTCGGCCATTAAAACGATATCCGCCGTTTCGAGGGCCGTATCTGTCCCGGCTCCTCCCATTGCCACGCCGACGGTCGAAGCCGCAAGGGCCGGCGCGTCGTTCACGCCGTCTCCGACCATGGCCACGCTTCGATACTTCTCGCGAAGCGCCTTGATGAAATTCAATTTGTCTTCCGGAAGCAAATCGGCCTTTATATCGGAAACCCCGGCTTCTTTTCCGGCCGCTTCCGCGGTCCGCCGGTTATCCCCCGTCAGCATGACCGTTTTTTTGATGCCTACCCGATGAAGTTTTCGAATCGCTTCCTTGGAAGAATCTCTTATTTCGTCTGCCGCGGCGATGACCGTCAGGATTCCTTTTTCCGTTCCCAGCGCCATGACCGTTTTCCCTTGGGTTTGCAGGGCTGCAATTTGTTCTTTGATTTCCGCCGGGATGCCGTTCGGAAGAAGCTCTTCAAAAAGCCCCGGACTTCCGACATAATAGATTTCCTTCTTTACTTCGGCTTTCACGCCCTTGCCCGTAATGGATTGGAATCCTTCAACCGGTTCATCATGAAAAGGCAACCCGTCTTCTTCCGCCTTTCTTACGATCGCTTTGGCAAGCGGATGCTGTGAATTTTTTTCAATGGCGGCCGCAATGGCCAGCCCTTCCCTTTCATCCCCGCCGTAAGTGACCACATCGGTGACTGAAGGAACGCCCTTCGTTAATGTCCCCGTTTTATCGAAAGCGACCACTTCCAAGTTTCCCGCTTCTTCCAAATAGATGCCGCCTTTAATCAACACCCCGTTTTTCGCGGCATTTCCAATAGCGGTTACGATCGCGACAGGCGTGGAAATGACCAGGGCGCACGGACAACCGACGATTAACAGGGCCAGCCCCCGATAAATCCACTCGCTCCAATCAGCGCCCAACCATAATGGCGGAAAAACAGACAGCAAGAGGGCAAAAATGATAATGGCCGGTGTATAGTATTTGGCAAAGCGGTCCACAAACGCTTGAGAGGGGGCGCGCCCTGCTTGCGCTTCTTCCACCAAATGGATGATTTTCGCAAGGGTCGTATCCTCCGCACGCTTTGTGACCTTTACTTCCAATAGCCCTTCTTCATTCAATGTGCCCGCAAAAACCTCATCGCCAACCGTTTTGGTTACCGGAACGCTTTCGCCTGTTATCGCAGCCTGATTTAACGCAGAGGTCCCCTTGATGACGATTCCATCCATCGCCAATTTCTGGCCGGGTTTCACGATCATAATATCCCCGATTTGAATTTCGTCGACGGGGACCATCATTTCTTCATTTCCGCGGCGAACCCAAGCTTCCTTTGGCGCGATTTCCATCAACGATTCAATGGATTGGCGGGCCTTGTCCATGGAATAACGCTCCAGGGTTTCACTGATGGCGAAGAGAATAACAACCGCCGCACCTTCTCCCCATTCCCCGATCGCCGCGGCTCCTAAAACCGCCACAGTCATCAGCGTATTCATATCAAAATTCAATCGGACGAAGTTCCTGAAACCTTTCATAAATAGCGAATACCCGCCAATGATGATGGACAGCGCGTACCCCGTCGACGCAAAGAGATGCCCTTCCCCGTACTGTTTTCCGAAAAGCCAGCTGATCGCCAGCAAAATGGCGGAAATGCACACCTTCATGTTTTCTTTCTGTTTCCAAAAAGGTTCGCGCTTGACTGCTTTTTCTTCTTCCTCGAGAACTTTCAGATTTTCAAAAGCCCCCGCTTTTTCCAATTCTTCGATGGTGGCCGCACCCCAAACGGTAATTTTGGATGCGCCAAAGTTTACTTTGGCATCTTGTACACCCGGCAACGCTTTTACGTTATTTTCAAACTTTGCCGCACAGTTCGCGCAAGACAACCCCCGGACCCGGTAGGTTTTCGCTTCCCGCTGCTCAGACATGGGCCTTTCCCTCTTTCTCATGGGATGACGCAATCATGATCAACTGTTTCATGTGGACATCATCCAGGGAATAAAACACCAGCTTTCCCTCTTTTCGATATTTGACGGCCCCCTGTTTATAAAGGGTCCGCAAATGATGGGAGGCGGTTGCCACGGTGGTCCCGATGATATTGGCAATATCGCATACGCATAGCTCTTCCTCTTGGCAAAGGGAATAAACGATTTTTGCCCGATTTTCATCGGCAAGGGTTTTAAACAGCCGGGCAACGCCGGACAGATCTTCTTTTTGCAATTTTCCTCGGATCCGGTAGACTTTTTCTTCGTTATAACAATAAATTTCGCATGTATCATCCCTCCGCAATCCACGGTCCCCCCATCTTATTCAAATTTCCGTTTGAATATATTGTACCTCATTTTTATTCAAACGGAAATTTGAATAATAAAAAAAGGAACGAAACCGTCCCTCGCCAAAGCATCGGGCGTCCGGCAGCGGCGGCCCGGTTCCGACTCCGGAGGATCCGCCGTCGGGAAAGAATCGCGGAACCCTTTAATTTCCGGCGGCCATTGCCGGGCCGAAGACCATTCGCCAGCATTTCTTTTGGGTATGTCCCCGTTCTTGGGCATTTCTTCGGCGCCCCGAAATTGCACCCTTTTTCCCCCTTCCGTCGGCACATGCGCATCCCGGCCGCCTGCGGAAATGGTTTGAAACGATCCGCCCTTCCCTTCCCCTTGATAACAGCCTTTTCGGTGCCTGCCCGGAAGCGGGCAGGGAAAATTCATGAGCTTTGGATGATTTGATCGACCTTCTCCTTCCGTTCGGAAGGCGGCGGCTAATCCTGGGAAAGATATTTAAACCTTGACACATCATCGTCCTTTATTCCCTGCTTGTTCAGCAGCGCCCGAACGTATCTGTCCGGATTTGCGATCCGTAAAAAATCTATATTCCAGTCGCAATGGGCTTGTGCGACATGCGCCAATAAATCATCCGCCAACCCGGATACGTCATGACGGGACAGGTTTAAACCCTGCAAATCTTGATTGGAGACAAACTGAACCTTTATAAAGTTTTCTCTTGGTTCGAAAAATTTTTTATCCGCTTCATCGAGCCAAGGGTAGTCGGCGAGGGTGCCCGGTCGCTTTTGATCCGAAATGATCAAATAATTTGTACTTTCCGTGTCAGGGATTTCAATCTTCCAAATTTCAAGGGCATTCGATTTGAACATCCTTCGAATGATCATCTTTCCTGATCCCATCCTTCTATTATTGTCAGCGGACATTCCTGAGCATGAAATATGTTTCGGCACGGACCCATTCAAAAGATTTCTGAGGAATCTCGGGATTTGAAGGATCCTTCGGCGGGCGCAAGTACAAAAAAGGTTCAGGGCAAGAGACACAATCGGCGGCCTTTTGATGCCGCGCTTTCAGACAAAGGAAGATATGCGCCGGCGGCCATTTTTTCTTCCTGGTCCGCTCCTTCCTTTTCCCTCAAGCCTGAAAGGGGCGCTGGCCCGAGCGCCGGTCAGCCGCTTCCTTCCGACATCCCTGGAAAGGCCTGTTCATTTAAACGGGTGACCTTCACCCTGCGGACAATTTTAGGGATGTATAAAAAATGGGTTCCAGACGAATGCCTGAAACCCATGCTGCCGACAGCCTGCGCCGCCGGACGGCGGCTGCAAGAAGCCTTTCCCTCAATAGAGAAAGGCGAAGAATTCTTCCCTTTCGATATTTCCGAAATAATGTTTCAAGTCCACATCCTTCAAAGCTTCGGCCATGGCCTCTCTGTCGTAGCGGACGCCGGTCAGCCTCTTTTCGATGTCGGCCACATCGCCGACGCCGAAGAAATCGCCGTAGATTTTGCAGTTTTGGATGATCCCCTTGTCCACTTCGAGGCGGACGTCGATCGAACCGATCGGGAAACGTTTGGAATGCTGGATATTGAATTTCGGGGATTTTCCGTAGTTCCATTCCCATTTCTGATAGCGGTTCCTGGAAATTTCGTCGATCTTTTCCCAATCCTTTTCCGTCAGCACGTATTCGGGAATCTTTTCCTCCCCTTCAAAAATGTTTTTCAGGAGGAAGGAACGGAACTCCTCAATCGTCATCGGTTCCGGCAAAAATTCGGAAATGTTGGCGACGCGGCTCCGGACCGATTTGATCCCCTTCGACTCGATTTTTTCCTTTTTCACCTTCAGCGCTTTGGCCACATTTTCCAGTTCCGTATTCAGCAGGAGGGTCCCGTGGCTGAACATCCTTCCGCCGGTGGAAAATTGGGCGTTTCCGGAAACTTTTCTGCCCTCGACGACGATATCATTCCGCCCTTGCAATTCCGCCTTCACCCCGAGTTTGTTCAGGGCTCGGATGACCGGTTCGGTGAATTTCCGGAAATTGTGGAAGCTGTCCCCGTCGTCCTTCGTGATGAAGCTGAAGTTCAAATTCCCCAGATCGTGATAGACGGCCCCTCCGCCGGACAGCCTGCGGACGACAATGATATCGTTTTTTTCCACATAATCCGTATTGATTTCTTCGATGGTGTTCTGATTGCGCCCGATGATGATCGAAGGGCGGTTGATGTAAAAGAGCAAATAGGTTTCATTGATGTCCAAATGCTTTAAGGCGTATTCCTCGATGGCCAGATTGATCCTCGGATCGGTGATTCCTTTGTTGTCGATAAACAGCATCTTCTTTCTCCTTCCCCTCAACCTTTTTTCCAAATAAGTCCCGATTTGGCCAATTGAACGGGGCCGTTAAAGTATTTCTTCGCTTCTTCCGCCAGCTGTTCCACATCGCCGAAATGGGGAAGATGGGTCAGCATCAGTTCCTTCACCCCGGCTTTTTCCGCGAGGGTGCCCGCTTCCCTGCTGTTCATATGGCCGGCCGCCTTCCCGTCCATATGCTCATAAAAATTGCATTCGCACAGGAACAAATCCGCCCCCTTGGCCAGGTCGGCAAATTCTTCCTTATAGGCGCTGTCGGCGGTGTAGGCGAAGACTTCCCCGTCGGCTTCGATGCGGAAGGCGAAACACGGAACGGGATGGATCGTTTCCAGCATGGCGATCGAAAAGGGACCGATACGAAGTTCTTGTCCTTTTTCATAGGCGACGCCCGTCGTCGCCCCTTTCCATGTCAGTTTGGCGAAACCGTCCGGATCCAGCGTATGCCCGTAGATCGGCAAATTTTTATCGGTGCCTGTGACCAGGTTTTGGATTTGGATCGCATACTGCAGCACGCCGATATCCGCCACATGATCGGCATGGTAATGGGAGATGAGCACTGCGTCCAGATCCATTGGAGCGGTGTACTGCTGCAGTTTGGAAAGGACGCCGCTTCCGCAATCGAGAAGCAGTTTAAACCCCTTGTGCTCCAGCAGGTACCCCGTGCTTGCCTCATTCGCCTTCGGGTACCCTCCCCAGCAGCCAATGACCGTCAATTGCAAGATACTTCCCCCCAACCATTTGAATTAAGGACGGTACATCATTTTTACTATACTCTAATTATTAAAATTTTGCATCTTTCTTTACTTTTGTAGTAATACAGTGTAGAAATTTTTTGATTGTTATAATACAATAGAGGTAAGAAACGGATATTGCCCTTAAGGAGGAGAGGCGCCATGTTGATTAGCATCGTGGAGTTTTTCCGGAACCTGCCGGCAAAAACATGCGCCGGCTGCGGAAAGGAGATCGAAGAACAACATGAGTGTTACGTCGATCTTTGCCACCAATGCATGGGAATGACCGAACGGGATTAAATGGATGCCTTCGCCATACGACCGCCGCAAGCGGCTGTTCAGGCCCGCCGGATGGAGATCCGCCCGCCCGTTGAAGGGCAGGCCGAACCATCCGCCCGGCCTGTTTTTTTTGAAAGTTACGACGGAATCATGCAATTTTTAACAATCTTTGAACTTCAAGGGGGCGGCCGCCCGCAGAAGGAAATATGTGATAGAATGGAAGTATCAGCGAATTTTGGAGGGATATGCATGAAAGCTGCCGTATGGCATCAAGCGAAAGACATCCGTGTCGAAGAGGTGCAAGAACCGAAAGCGGGAAAAGGACAAGTAAAAATAAAAGTGAAGTGGGCGGGGATCTGCGGGAGCGATCTTCACGAATACGCCGCAGGGCCGATCTTCGTGCCTGTCCATGAACCCCATCCCGTCAGCAAAGACATGGCGCCCATCATTATGGGTCATGAGTTCAGCGGCGAAGTGGTCGAAGTCGGCGAAGGAGTCACGAAGGTTCAAGTGGGGGACCCGGTCGTCGTGGAACCGATCCTCCGCTGCGGCGAATGTCCGGCATGTAAAAGCGGGAAGTATAATCTTTGCGAGAAATTAGGTTTCCACGGCCTGTCCGGAGGAGGCGGCGGTTTTTCCGAATATACGGTTGTCGATGAAGTCATGGTCCACAAAATGCCGGAAGGGCTCTCCTACGAACAAGGCGCCCTCGTCGAACCGGCGGCCGTTGCCCTGCATGCCGTCCGGGTAAGCAAATTCAAAGCGGGGGACAAAGCCGCGGTTTTTGGAACCGGACCGATCGGCCTCCTGTTGATCGAGGCGTTAAAAGCGGCCGGCGCTTCGGAAATCTATGCGATTGAAGTTTCCAAAGAGCGGCTGAAAAAAGCGGAAGAACTCGGTGCGACCGCCGTCATCAATCCGATGGAAACGGATCCCGTTGAAACCCTCGTCAAATTCACGGGCGGCGGCGTCGACGTCGCTTTCGAAGTGACGGGAGTCCCCGCCGTATTGCAACAGGCGATCGACAGCACCGCCTTTGAAGGGGAAACGGTAATCGTAAGCATTTGGGAAAAACCCGCGAATATCCTGCCGAACAACGTCGTTTTAAAAGAAAGGAACGTCAAAGGGACGATCGCCTACCGGGATATTTTCCCGGCGGTTATGGAACTGATGAAACGGGGCTATTTCCAAGCGGAAAAACTGGTCACAAAACGCATCGCTCTCGATCAAATCGTAACGGAAGGCTTTGAAGCGCTGCTGAAAGAAAAAAACCAGGTCAAGATCTTGGTCAAGCCGGAATAACCGGATCGGACAGGGATGAACCGGAAGGTTCATCCCTTTTTATTTTGGCGAATTTTTCTGGCGAATTTTTCATTGGGAAATCCTTTTTCAATGCGGCAGCCGCAGGGCGATGCCCGGATGGAACGGGATCCGGCGGATTCATTCGGCATAAGGCAAGTTTTTCTTCCCTTCAAAAGCATCCGGGCTTTAATATGCGAGGGCCGCCGTTGCATGGCCCGCAAGCAGGCCCGCTTCGGCAAAAACCGGTTGAATGGCCCGAAAAGAATGAGGCCGCCGCAATAATTCCCGATCGGCGAGGAAAAAACAAAAAGGCGGAAAAACTTTCTCCGCCTTCTTGCTTTACGAAAAAATTTCGCTCTCTTTCAGAGTGAAAAAAGAATAGGCATCCAGTCCATAACGGGGGAATTGCGGGGCCTTTTCCGCGAAAAAGCCAGGGAAACGGGATTGGGCGCGGAACCCCCGATATCGGCCTTTTACGCGGCATCCGAACATCATGCGGCCTTTCCGGCGGCTTCCCCGATCATCCGCGGAAGGACCGGATAACTTTTTCCGCCGCTTCCTCCCCTTGGCGGATGCAATCGGGGATCCCCAATCCCCGGTAGGAGCTTCCCGCCAGGTAAACGTTGGGCAAATGGATTTCCATTTCCCTTTCGATCTTGGCCAGCCGCTCCTTATGGCCGACCGTATATTGGGGCATTGCGTCCTTCCACCGGGTAACGACGGAAAATTCCGGTTTGGCAGGCAGATCCATCACCTGGCGCAAATCATCCAGGACGAGGCGGACGATCGTTTCATCGTCCAGATCGACGATCTCTTCGTCCCCCGGACGGCCGACATAGCACCGGAGCAATGCTTTTCCTTTCGGCGCCGTATGGGGCCATTTTTTGTGCGCCCAGGTGCAGGCCGTGATCGATTGGACATTTCTCCGGGAAATGACGAAACCGGTGCCGGTGCCGATCGGCCCGATGTCCCTCTCGGAAAAGGCGAGGGCGATCGTCGCCACGGACGTCGACGGGACCGATTGGAGCGGGGCGAAGAAATCGTATTCTTTCAGCAGCATGGGGACGGCGGAATGGGGAACGGCCAGCACGATCGAATCGGCAACAAATCTCTCCCCGTCGTTTAAAAACACCTCGTACCGGCCGTCTCCCGCCGCGATTTTTACCACCCTTACGCCCTTGAACACGGTGCCGTCCATCAATCTTCTTTCGATCGCTTCCGTGAAGGATTGCAAACCGGTGGTAAAGGTGAAAAACTGCCCTTCCTTTTTCCCCTCTTCCTTCTCCGGTTTTTCCGGCCTTTTCGCGCCGCCCCGAAACATGCCCCTGATCAAACTCCCGTATTTCTGTTCCACATCGTAAAAATGGGGAAAAGTGGCCATTAAACTCAGCTGGTCGATGTCTCCCGCGTAAATCCCGGACAAGAGCGGTTCGATCAGGTTATCCACGACCTCGTCGCCGAGCCTTCTCCGGAAAAACGCCCCCAGCGACTGATCCTTTTCCATCTTTGACCGCGGCAAAACCAAATCCAGGGAAGCGCGAAGTTTCCCGGTAATGGAAAACAGGCGGGTGGTCAAGAAAGGCCATAATCTGGTCGGAACGCCCATCACAGTTCCTTCCGGCACCGGATATAGCCGGCCGTCAACGAGCACGTAGGAACGGCCCGTGGCATTCCGCACGATCCGGTCGCCCATGCCCACCTCTTCCGCCAGTTTTATCGCCGCGGGTTTTCGCGCCAAAATGGAGTCCGGCCCCTTTTCAATGACAAACCCGTCCCCGGTGACCAGGGTTTGCAGCTTGCCTCCCAGCCGGTGGCTGGATTCGAACAGGAGGCATTCGAAAGGCAAATTTTTCTCCCGGATTTCCTTTTGCAGATAATAAGCCGCGGTGAGCCCCGCAATTCCTCCTCCGATGACAGCAACCCTCTTTTTTATTCCATCCATACTGTTATCGCCTTCTTCATTTTTTGCTTGCCAGGATAATATGTTCGGCTTTTTGCGGCCGCCAACGCCCACGCTCCGGCCCCTTAGACGGTTTCCAGTTTTTTCAGCAAAACATCGGCGAGGGCTTCTATAAACAAATCGTTGTCATTGGGCATTTCCGGACGGTAATAGGCGGCCCCGATTTCCTCGGTTACAGCCTTGCATTCCACGTCGTTGTCGTACAAAACTTCCAAATGGTCCGCGACAAAGCCCACCGGCAGGTACATGTACGCCTTGTAACCTTTCTTTTGATGCAGCTCCCTCGTCAAGTCCTGCACATCGGGGCCGAGCCACGGTTCCGGCGTTTGTCCCGCGCTTTGCCAGCCGACGGCGTATTCCTTAATCCCCGCCGCTTCCGCGATCAGCTTCGCCGTTTCCTTCAATTGTTCGGGATAGGGGTCGCCCTGCTGCAGGATTTTTTCCGGCAGGCTGTGGGCGGAAAAAATGGCGGCATAGGATTGGCGTTCTTCCTCGCTCATTTTCTCCACCGTTTTTTTGACTTGCTCCGCCCAGTAACGGATGAATTTCGGTTCCTTATACCATTCGTCGATGGTATGGACCTTCATTCCCCCCAGGTTCTGGCAGGCCTTTTGCACCCGTTCGTTGTAGCTTTTGATGCTGTAGGTGGAATAATGGGGGGCCAAAACGATGCTGACGCCTTCGTCGTATCCCTTTTCCTTCATCTCCTTGACGGCGTCTTCGATGAAAGGATGGATGTGCTTCAAACCGATAAACAGTTCGAAGGCATAACGGTCCTGGACCTCATTGATCCTTTTGGCCAGCTTTTCCGCCTGGCGTTTCGTAATCTCGGAAAGCGGCGAAATTCCGCCAATCGCCCGGTAACGGTTTTTCAAATCCCGGATCTGCTCGTCGCTCGGCCTTCTTCCGTGGCGGATATGGGTGTAATACGGTTCGATGTCTTCCTCCCTATAAGGTGTGCCATAGGCCATGACCAAGAGCGCCATTTTTTTCCGTCCCACGATGATCACCTCATCTATTCCTGGAATATTCATGAACAAACGCTGTCAAGCGTTTTAACGTTTCCGGTTTGACCTCCGGGAAAACCCCGTGGCCCAGATTAAAAATGTAACCTTCCTGTTCCATTCCCGCATCCAGCACCTGTTTCGCCTTTTCTTCGATCGTCTCCCAGGGGGCCAACAATACGGCGGGGTCGAGATTCCCCTGCAGCGCTTTCCGGATGCCCAATTTCCGGGCCTCCCGGATCGGCGTCCGCCAATCGAGCCCGATGCAGTCGACGGGCAGATCGTTCCATTCCGGAAGCAAATGTCCGCTTGATACGCCGAACAGGATGAGGGGAACGTTTTCCTCCTTCAAGGCGGAAAAGATCGCCAGCATATGGGGTTTGATATAGCGCCGGTAATCTTCCCGGTTCAGAGATCCGACCCAGGAGTCGAAAATTTGCACCGCATGGACTCCCGCGCGGATCTGCGCCTTCACGTAAGCGACGGTCATCCGGGAAAGTTTTTCCATCAGCAATGACCAAGTTTCCGGCTCGGAATACATCAAGGTTTTCGTCTTCAAGTAATTTTTCGAAGGCCCGCCTTCGATCATGTAGCTGGCGAGGGTAAAAGGAGCGCCGGCAAAACCGATCAGGGGAACGTTCAGCATCTCTCCGGTTAATATCCGTATCGTCTCAAGGACGAAGGGGACGTCCTCTTCCGGATCGATCTCCCCCAGCTTATGGATGTCCTCCGCGGAACGGACCGGAGGATCGATGACCGGGCCGAATCCGCCCTTGATTTCCACCTCTACGCCGATCGCCTGAAGCGGCGTCATAATGTCGTTGTAAAGGATGGCGGCATCCACCCCGTACTGCTCCACCGGCAGGCTGGTCACATAGGCGCAAAGTTCGGGGTTGCGGGTGATTTCAAAGAGGGAATATTTTTCTTTCAGTTTCCGGTACTCCGGCTGGGATCTGCCCGCCTGCCTCATGTACCAGACGGGCACATGGCCCGTCCTTTTCCCCGCCAGGGCATCGAGAAACGCGCGATTCAACGGTTTCGCCATGCAATAAGTCCACCTTTCCACCGATGCTTGGCAACGATTTCTACCGTAACAATCTGAAAATTGGTCCGAAGGGATCCGCAGATATCCCGCTGTTCATAAGTAAAAATATACTATAAAATATTAGAAAATGGACGAAATGAAAGAAATTGTCATAAAGTTGCCATTTTATCTCCTTTATCATAAAAAAATCATTTCAAAAAAAGAAACGATCCAAGGGCCGCGCTCCTAATTTATCATTTCCTTTTTCCCTTTTCAAACCTCATACTCGGACAAGTTTTTCTCACTGCGGCGGCCATGAAACATTCCTTTCCCCTTTTCAAAAGTCATACCCCAGGGAGGATCAAAGAATGAAAATCCATTGGACAACGGGCACTTACGATTATTTAAAAAAATTGGCGGACCGGCACAGGGAAGAAAAAACGGTTTTGATGGAAAGCGCGGAAAACGCCCTGCTGCTCCACGAAACGGAAGGAAAGTCCTTCTTCCAATATCCCCGGTCCTACGAAGTGGTCGCTTCCTTCAACCCTTTTCCCGATGAAGGGGTTGTCGTCATGCACCATATTTACGTCCAGGAAGAATCCAAACCCGTCCTCGAATACGAATCGCAGCGGCTGACGGCCGAAATGGAAGGAGCGCAAGGCTTGAAAGCCGTCCGTTTTCTGAAGCCGGTAAAAAATGAACCGTATCTTTTCCTCTCCTGCTGGGACCGGGAATCTTCCTGCGAACGGTGGGAACAATCGAAAACCTTCTCCGCTTGGCGGGAAAAGGTGAAGGGAATGGAAAAAACGGGCCATTTTTTCCCGAAATCGGATTACAAGGCGGTCTACTACATCGTCAAGGAAGAGGAACGGGTCCGGGAATAAAGCCCCGGAGACACATTCGGAGGCGCATCCGGAAAGGGGCCGCGGCTTTTGCCGGACCCTCGGCTTTTCGGGGCATGGGAAAGCCCGCTTTATGCGGGCTTCTGCACGTTTTGACCGGCGGCGGATACCGGTTCGTCCCATTTCGAAACGGACCGGTTCAACGGGAAATTGACTCCGGAGAAAATCGAACTTGTTATCCGATACTTTTCGGATCGGACCGGTTCAACGGGAAATCCCCGGAGAGCTTGTCCGCTGCCGGAACGAATCCGGTCCGGCATGCCCCGCTGCAGCTTCCCCTCCGGCGCTCCGAAGTTTCCCCGACTTCAACGTTTCCCCCAATCCCGATCCTTCCGTTTTGCCAATCTCCCCCGGCAATAAAAACGGAGAAACCACAACACAAAAAGGGCGCTTCCCCCGAGCCAAAGCAGGCCGTACTGCCAATCTCCCCGGAGGAAGGGGACGGCGGCGAAGCAGGCCGCCTGCGCCGAAAGCAGGACGCCAAGCAAATGCAGCAACGCTTCGGCCTTCTTCTCTTCAGGAAGGGGATACAGATCCAGCCACAGCACCGCTTCATGATGCCGCCGCAAATCCAGCAGCTGATACCCGGTGCCAAAGAGAAGAAACAAGGAAAGGAGGGCCGAGAATCGGAAATCGGAGACGATGAGATTGAGAAGGATCCCGATCCCCGTGAGCCTTAAATACAGAGGAAAATAATCCCCGCTCCGGAAAAATGTCCGGGCCGTCAAATACCGGAATGCGGAATCCCGGCCGTAAGGAATTCTTCTCAGCAGCGGATCGAGCCAGCGCCGCCGGCGGATCCCGGCCGCCAGATCCGGAACGTCCGTCGCCATGTTGGCCAAACGGTAAAAGGCTTGCATCCTTCTTTCTTCATTTTCGATCAGCCTTTCCCACGGAAGGCCCTTTCCCTTTTGCCGCTTCCAAAAATAGGCCGAATAAAGAAAGAATACGGCGAGAACAGCGGCAAAAAACAGGTATTGTCCCTTGAGGAAATAATAGAAGGCGGCGCCGTTCGCAAAAAACCGGATCAGAAAATCGAACAGCCTGGATTCCGGCCCCGCTTCATGGTCCATAAACCAGCGGACGGCGAGATTGGCGGCCTTCATCACGAGAACCGTCAGGAAAAAGGCGAAAAAGAAGGTCCCGGTGCCTCCCGCGCGCAAATACAGGGGAAGCGCGGCGATGGCGAAAAAGAACAGGACCGCCGCGTTCAGCCCTGCACTGAAAAGAAAACAACGGATCAGGTACGGACCCATTTTTGCTTCCAGGGGAAGAAGGAACACCCGGTCCGGCGCCCGAAAAAAAGTGATGACGCTTCCCCGGGCGGCGAGAAAAGCAAACAGCGCGGCGATCACTCCGTCGGCGGGAAACGTGTCCGGCATGTTTTCCAGCCAACGCTGGTAATAGAAGCCCCCGGCTCCGAGGACGATCAGCAGGAACAGCGCCATATGATCGTTGGCGAGGTATCTCCCGTACCGGACGATTTCCCGGAAACGCTCCTCCGCCCTTTTCGCCCACAATGCTTTACTTTCCATCCCGGTCATCCTCTACGATTTGAATGTACAGTTCGTCCAAGGTCGCGTCTTTCAGGGAAAACTGTTCCCGCAGCTCTTCCAGCGTCCCCTGCGCCTTTACCCGCCCGTTGTGCAAAATGATAAAACGGTCGCAATATTTTTCCGCGGTCGCCAAGATGTGGGTGGACAAAAGGATGCCCGCCCCTTCCTTCCGCCGCCGGTCCATCAATTCCAGCAAGGACCGGATGGCCAGCGGATCGAGCCCGACAAAGGGCTCATCGATGATGTACAGCTCCGGTTCCGTCAAAAAGGCGGACAGGATCATCACTTTCTGTTTCATTCCTTTGGAAAAATGGGCGGGAAACCATTTTTTCCTTTTTTCCATGCGAAATTCCTTCAGGAGCTGTTCCGCCCGCTTTTTGTACTCCGATTCTTCGATCCCGTAGGCCATCGCCGTCAGTTCCAAATGCTCTTCCAATGTCAATTCCCCGTAGAAGACCGGGGTTTCGGGGATGTAGGCGAACCTTTTCCGGTAGGCATCACGGTCCTCGGAAATTTGCTGCCCGCCGATTTTTACCGTCCCCGACTTCGGTTCCATTAAACCGATGATATGTTTAATCGTCGTGCTTTTCCCGGCGCCGTTCAAACCGATCAGGGCGGCGATTTCCCCGACGTTAACCGTAAAACTGACATTTTCAATGACGTTTTTATTCGTATAACCGCCGGTCAGCGAATCCACTTCCAACAATGCCATCATCATTCTCCTTACATCCGTCCTTTTTCCTTTATGTCACATTTTAACAAAGAAAAAGCAAAAATAGAACGCATCCGCGAACCGAAAAGGAGACGGAAGGGACAGCGCAGCCTCCTCCGGGAAAACCGACGCCGATGGGAAACCCATGCTCAAGGAAACTTCATCCGATTGACGGATCCAATGCCCATCGAACGGCATCCGGGTTTCGTCCTCCAACACGGCGAAGGAATGTTCCGAATTTCGGCCGGAATGTCCATCATTTTCATTTTCCTCGGCGTCGGATGGTTTAACATTGAAGGAAAAATATTCAACATGGATTGGAAAACGTCCAAAAAAAGATCCGTCCGTCCAATATTTCGGGGAAAATGTTCCACATGGGTTTCGTCATGATCGGCGGAATGTCCGACATCCCCTTCGGATGGTTCAACATCGGCGTAAAATCGTCCGAAACCGCAGGGAACTGTCCAACATTTTCGATTTATTGTCCATCATTTTGACATTTTCGTTCAACATGGAGAAAAATTTGTCCAACATGAAAGAAACAATGTTCATCATCTCGGAAAAAACGTCCATCATCGCAAGAAAAATGTCCATCATCGCTCCCAGTGTCCGACATCCGAGGCGGTCTGTCCAAAATCGAGGAAAATTTTCATCGCTGCGGGGCCGGAACGGAACGGTGCCTGCCGCCTTCTCATGGCCGGATTTCAGGATGTTTCGATTGCCGCCGCACGGAATTGGGTCCCCTTGTCGCACCGGTCTCCGGCCCCAAACGATTTTTCCGAATTCGGAAACGGGAATTGCAAAAATTTCCCTCCCGGTCCGGTGCATGATTTTTTCAAAGGCGGGCAGGATAAGACATGAAGGAGAATGGAAAATGCAAAAACGTTTTGCGGAGTTGACGGGTTTATCCCGGAAAGCGCATGAAGATGCGGGTTCTCTGTAAACCTTCGGTAAACCAGATGCCCATTTTCTGCCGCACCTTTGCAAGGCTTGCGATGAACCCATTCTCCTTCACCGATACGGCAAGGCTCATGCAGCGGATGCACGGGCCTTGTCTTTTATTTTTTTCAAGAAACCGCCCGACGCGCAGCCCAACCCGCATCGCTGCCGAGAAGCCTCGCCTTTGTTTTTTCAAGAAACCGGCCCCTTGCGAATGTGCCGCCGGGGAAAATATGCTAAAATATTCATAAAAACGAAAGGTGGTACCCATGAGCGATTGTATTTTCTGCAAGATCGTCAACGGGGAAATCCCTTCCGCCAAAGTTTTTGAAAATGAGCATGTATACGCCTTTCTCGACATCAGCCAGGTGACGAAAGGCCATACCCTCGTCATCCCGAAAAAACATTGCAAAAATCTTTTCGAACTGCCGGAAGAGACCGCCCGCAACGTCTTTGAAGCCGTGCCCGGCATCGCCAACGCCATCAAAAACGCCTTTCAGCCCATCGGCTTGAATTTATTGAACAACAACGGCGAACACGCCGGCCAGTCGGTCTTCCACTTCCACATCCACCTCATCCCGAGATACGGCAAAGACGACGGCTTCCGGCCGCTGTGGGAAACCCATAATGACGAGTACAGCCCCGAAGATCTGCAAAGGATTGCCAAGACCATCGCCGAAAACTTCGGGAAATAAAAAAATTACATAATTCAAACCCTATTCAAAAATCGGCAAATATGCTATACTATGGCCACCGGCATCCCTTGCCGGCGAGCTGAGCCCAGTTGAGAAAGTTGAGAAGAGGAGAGGAGAGTTGAGCGATGAAAACGAAAGATCTTGTCTTTATGGCCTTGCTTGTGGGTCTCGGTGCCATCCTGCATCTTACCGTTCCGGGAATCTATTTGGGCATGAAGCCCGACTTCAGCCTGATCATGCTCTTCATCGGCATCCTGCTGTTCCCGGAGAAAAAACATGTCTTGCTGTTGTCTTTGGCGACCGGGATCATTTCGGGAATGACGACGAGTTTTCCCAACGGCTTTTTCCCGAATTTCATCGAAAAGCCGATCACCGGATTTATTTTCTTCGGGTTGTTCCTTCTGTTTAAGAAAAAAGGGACGCCCCTGGTCAACGGACTGTTGACGGCGGCAGGCACCATCGTCTCCGGCCTGGCCTTTTTAAGTTTGGCGATGCTTCTGGTCGGGCTTCCGGGACCGTTTGTTGCCCTGTTCGGCACCGTCGTTTTGCCGACGACGGCATTCAATACCGTCGCCGTACTGATCATCGAGCCGTTGGTGAAAACGATCGGAAAACGATCGAATCTGATTACCCTTGCCGATTGACAAATATCCGCCCGAAAATGAACTGCAGCCCAAATGTCAGGCATGACGACAACGGGAAGTGCAGTTCATTTTGGGCGGTTTTTGTTTTTTCGCCGGAGACCGGCCGGATTCTTTCCCGGACTTTTTGGCGGGTCCCGATTTTTCCGCAGGGACCGAACCGGGTTCTCCCTTTTCCCGAGGAATCCGCAGGTTCACGTTCACGGACCGAACAGAAAGATTCCCGTTGTCCCGATCCCTTCCCGAAGGGCATGTTCACTGTCCGGCGCGGGGCCCCCTCCCCCTTAGCCGGAAAGGGAATCGGCTGCTCGGGCCGGCACCTTTTCGGGAGAGAAGGAAGAAAGCACGCCCTGCCGGTCAAACCTTTGCACCGCCCTCGTCCCTTCCGCCGGTTTGGCCGATTCAACGCGGGAGCCAGACGGCCGATAATTGAAATAAGAAACTTGAAACGACAGATCGCGCAAGCCGATAAACGCTGCCGTACGAAAGCGAAGCGCTGGGCAGCCGAATCCCGGGCGGACAATGTTTCCCCATCAAGTTGCCAAAACGGACGGAACGGCCCCGAAATTATGGAAATATAAGGGTTAAAAACGCCAAGCCTCCTGAAAAAAGCGGCCGCTGCCGATAATTTTCCGCTTGTCCAACATTGCGCCAATAAAGAAAATAAAAAATTTTTTCTATTCTCTTTCCTTGTTTTTATTTTATTGGCATAATAATAACATAGGAAAGAAAGCAGGTGATGGGATTGGAGAACAAAGTGTCGAAAATAGAAGCGCTCCTTTTCAGCCAAAGGGTCGCCCAACTGGGGAAAGCGCTGTGGAAAACGATCGAAAAGGACTGGCAGCAATGGATCAAGCCCTATGACCTAAATATCAATGAACACCATATTCTTTGGATCGCCTACCACCTGAACGGCGCCTCCATTTCCGACGTCGCCAAATTCGGCGTCATGCACGTATCAACGGCCTTCAATTTTTCCAAAAAATTGGAAGAAAAAGGATATTTAACCTTTTCCAAAAAGGAAGACGACAAGCGGAATACATACATTCAGCTGACGGAAAAAGGGGAACGGATCGTCCTGGAACTGTTGGAAAAATACGACCCGTCGAAAAACACGCTGCTGATGGGCGCCCTCCCTTTGAAGAAACTTTACGGAAAGTTCCCGGACATTTTGGACATGACGGCCATCGTCCGCAACATATACGGCGACGATTTCATGGAGATCTTCCAAAAATCGTTCCGGCATTTGGAACAGGACTTCACCGACGAAGACGGCTTCATCCGGAAAAAAAAGAAAAAAGAAATCGTCTAAAAGTATTTCCGGAATTCGTCCATCAGCGGCGAAAACAGTTCCTGTTTCCGCAACGCCTCGACCGTTTCCCGCGCATCCAATTTCCGGTTCAACCGGAAGGAAAATTCTTGGAAAAGCGGAGCGAAATAGACCAATCCCTCCGCCTTTTGTTCTTCCATTTTTATGCTCATCTCCTCACATAAACGGAAAAGGGCTTCCACTTCCCCGCGGCTTAATTTCCTCCGCACGATGATCTTGGAAAATTCCTCCCGGGGGTTTTCCACGATTTGCAACAATAATTCTTGGTGATATTCTAGCGTCTCCAGCTTTTTTTGAAGATCCATCGGCATGCTCCTTTGATTTTCCAACATTTGTCCGTTTCCCTTTCCTGCCTCCTTTGGCATCCCGGGTGAACCGTCGCCTTTGGCCATAAAGCGGCAGGCGAAAGGTTGCTTCCAAATCTCTTCGTAATAGGCGTCCACCTCGGCGGATTCAAGTTTCGGCATCAACATCAAAACCGTTTGCATTCGCCTTATTTATACCCTTTCTTGGACTTCATCCAGGCGAAAGCCAATTTCTTTTGCAGCAAATCACCATGTATCCGTTTTCCTTTCGTCATAATGCGATAATGGAGGAAAGTTCCGGGCGGTCTGCGCCGCCCATACTGTCAACGCTGAGGCGCCAAGCGATGGATATGGATTATTTCTATTCCCGATATCCGATTCCCTTTTTCCGATCATCCGTTTCCCTTTGTATTTTTCCCGTATCTCCCCAAGAAAAAACCCGCCAAGCCGATGCCATACGCGATGAAAACATACAGGGAAAAATGAAGATTCGCGTTGAAAAAATAATTGATCCCATATATAGGACCGAAAAAAAGGCAAGCGGCAATCACGCCGACCAGAGAGTCGGTCGTTTTGCCCAGCAAAAAGGCCGCAATCCCCAATCCCCAATAAAGGGTAGAAAATTTTAAGAAAAAGGAATCCTTTTTTACACCCATCCATAAACCGTATCCGAACCAAAACACAAGGAAAACGAGCGAGGCGGCCATTTGGCGGATGTCGGGTTCATATCCTTTCAGGTATGCGCTGAAATTCACCCAGCTAACGAACGCGGACAGGGCCAACACGATAAGAACTTGCCAGTATCTTTTGATCAACGTCCTTTTTCCTCCTATATGATCATCTGAAACGGGCTTCCGCAAAAAATGAAGGGCGTGAAATACACCGATAAATCAAAGAAGGGAAGGGATTCACGCCTGTTTTCTCCCATCTTTATCTTTTCGGAACACCGGATTGAACCTTTGAAAGATAACCTGTCTGGCTTTTCGGCGTAACAAGGTTAAGACTATGGTGGTCTCGATTGATTGCCGAATTTTTGGTAACATCCCAGTACTGATCGTGTCCGTATACCCGAAACCCATACCATTCATAAATATATTCCACAACGCCATCACATCTCATTTGGGTAATCTCTTCTGCGTCCACCCAAGTGCCGGAGGTTTTCGTATTGTAATTGACCTGATAGATTAAAGTATACGGTATATGTTCACTTCTTAGTTTTCTTCCCAATGCAACAAATCGATCGCGTTCACTGGACGATGGCTGGCGTTTCGGCCGATAAACGCCTTTGAAATTATTTCCTTTCATAAAGTTATTCCATGTATCCCATTTCACATAACTTCCAGAACCGGGAGCATGTAATACGGGGAGATAAGAATCATAATACGGCCCATCCATCATCCCGGCATGCCATGTATAATTGAAAAAAACACCATCCCGGTAAATGGCATACCCTTGAAAACCGCTGGCGGCATAAGCATGGGCGTTTATCATGACAAGCGAAAATAAAGAAAAGAAAATGAAGAAAATCATTTTTTTCAAAATCGTTTTCATTACGTTCACCCCTTTGCGAATATTCGCAACTTTTATTTTCTCTTGAATGGTGCCTCGATCGCCGTGAAGGATTATTGAGCATGATCCAACCACTTTTCATTGCCTTTTATTCCATTTTTTTCGATATTTGCGATCGTCTCTTCTATTTTTTTCTTAAAATCCAGTTCCTTTACTTTACCCGCAATATGTTTTAAAGGTTCGGCCAAATCCGTAATGGGCAGAATATCCATGGCCTGTATGACCAAATTCAACTCTTCCCTCGTGGGATGGTTTTCCAGAATCCTTTTTAAAGTCATAAAGTTTTGATCTACTGCAAACACTTTCAGTTCACGATCGATGAATTCGCTTTTAAGGATCGTTTTCAAAGCGTTTTTGCTTCCCAGATCGGATAAGGCAAAAACCGCGGTATCCTTTAATTCCGGATCATTGCTGTTTTTCAAAATATCCAGATTCAATTGGATAAATTGTTTTTCAAGATTTTCATAGTTTTGATCTTTTTCTTTTGCAGTTTTTAAAAATATTGCCTTGGATTTTAAAGCGGCCTCAAGTTCAATTTTTGAAGATTGATTTAAGTTTGATAAAATTTCTTCCGCCAACTGATTCGCCGCATTTTTATCCAGGCTGTTTAACACCTTTATACTGTGAAAAGCGAGCAATCCATTATCACTTTTGGCTAATTTTATTAATATTCCCACATCGTCCGGCGAAAAATGGGCAGTGGTCACGATACTGGTCTTAGTGGACTTGTCGACCTCCGGATCTGCCAATAAGGCCTTTATTTCATCCAAATTATTTCCGTCTTCGTGTTTCGCAACATATAATTCCACAAAAAAATCTCTGGTCGCGGGCGATAAGGAGGGATTTTTGATATACGTTAATAATTCTTCATCGCTTATTTCGTCTTTTCTTTCAAAGAGCTCAGTTGCAAAAGGAATTAAGGCATTGATATCTCCCGTTCCCTCCGATGATTTTGCCAGGGAGTCCATCTCTTCGATCAACTGTTTTTTGCTTAATGCCGCCAAATCCTTCATCAGTGTTTCCTCATCTTTATCTGCATATTTCTTAAAAATATCGTTTGCAGATGCGATTCCCGCAAAAAACAATAAAGAAAGACAGAAGATTAATGAGATAATCTTAACGTTTTTTGGCATTAAAAATTCACCCCGCATAAATAGTAATAACCGAAAACCCCGTATACTACATCTTAAAAGACCCATCGGGCCAAGATGATTGATTCCTCTTCTTTCTTCAATGAAATGATTGAAGACTCTATTGTTTCAACTATACCAATTATCAAAACCATTGTCGGATGATTTTTATGCCTTGGCAGCCTAGAGGACCGACAGCCGGCAACTCCCCGACCTGAAATACGGACCGTCCTCCGTCGGCGCAAACAGGAATCCCATCGGTGAGCCCAATCCCTTAAAAAGAATAGATGATTTTTTCGGCATCGGCTTCTGAGTACAGCGAAGAACGGGATTCTTGTGTCTTTTTGTCCCTCCTTTCCTGCCAGAACGGCATGCCGGTTTTTTGAAGATGCCATTCATGAAATAACCAAAAAGAACAAACAGGCTACTGAAAACCACAACATAAAACAGATGGTGAACTGTTCGGGGCTGTCTTGCCAATGTTGTTTGCGAAAATTGAATGCCTTGCGATATATTATCCGAATTTCTTCGGTTACACCATTAATATGACATTATGTCAGTTTATTTTCAATAGTGTTATTTAAAAAAAATTCGTTATAATTCGACAATTGTTCGATCAAACTCTGCTTCATGAAAACAACGGCTTTCAATTTAAAAAAGTTTTGTGCTGGCTATTCTGTGTTTTTCGTTAAGAAAAAATGGTCTATGAAATCCTGATCTCCGGTTAGCTCCATAACTTTCTTTTCCCGACATCACAATGGGGACTGTGGAAGTGAACTTCTATCGAAAACATAAAACCATCGGTTGATCGGAAGCCCTCTATGTCGCTTACTCGGCAATCAATTGGTGATCTTTGCCATATACTTCGATCCTGTATGGAAGTCCGGCGACGTCGGCTTGGAATCTCTCCGCTTCCAGGATCGTGACAATATGTTCTTTTATTCCATCGGCAATCTCATGGATATCCTCGTCCGTGCTTTTCAGCGACAGCGTAATTTTTAGATGCAATGTGCCGTCGACCTGCTTATGGGCAATGCCGTCAGCATGATAACCTTCATTCCGTACAACTCGGCACCAATATAGGAAAGGACATCCGAACGTTTCCATCTTTGTTGGTATTCCGGCCTTTCGGCAAATGGCACGGCTTGTACCGGAGGGGAATCTTCCCGGATCCCTTCGATCCGTTTGACGACCAATTCCGTTTTCCGAAGCGCATCGGCCGCGATCCCTTTGGCCTCGTCTTTTACGGATCGGTAATAGGTCCCCGTGCCGATGATCCGAATCTCAAACAAACCATTATCCTCGTGAAACTGAACGGCAACTCCCCGATCGCTGAAACCAATCTCCCCTTAATGCTTCCTTCACTTTTCGGACGGTTTCTTGCTGCAATCCCGTTCCTGCTTCCAAGGGTCTGACGATATGCCGTTCGACCTTGATGGCATTAGCGCCGTAACCCATGGACCGCAAAGTTTCTTCAACGATTTTTTCACATCATCTTTCAAACTAACGGAAGTGCTGGATTGGCCGGAAGGGACGGTAAAAACCGATCTTAAATCTCACCTTGAACCGCTTGAAGAAAGTTTGGATGGCAAAGGAGGACCTGGCAAGTGGATGAACTTCTGAAAAGATTGAAAGAAGAGGGGACCGGATTGAGGTTCCGGAAGAACGCCTTAAAAGGCGATAAGGATGCCATCCGCGGAGGAAGACCCCGGAAAAACTCCGGAAAAACGTATTCTATGCAAGCGGCGCGGCCGTCTTGCTGTTTTCCCTTCTCCACTTATGTCTCCGGTCATGTTCGACCGGCGTTTTGCGAATCTCCTGCAAAAAATTTCGGCCCTCGGCCCAATTTTTGAACGGGAGGACCCCGGGCCGGCATTGGCCGGCCGGCTGAAAAAAGAGGGCTATCCCATTCAATCGCTCAGTTTCCGGCATCAGCGGGAAAAAACGGTGTCCGTATAATCCCCCCGGCCGGCGTCCGCCTTTTCCGAAAAAAAGAGGACCGATGTCCCTTTCCTGCGGGGACATCGATCCTCCCGAAAATCTTCCGGTTTTACCACCAGCATGCACATCCCACAATAATTAACAAAATGAACAAAACGACGAGAAGCGCAAATCCTCCTCCGTATCCTGCCGACATCGCGACGACCTCCTTTCGAGCCTGGGGTTTCACACTATATGTTATTCACCCGTATTCCTTTTCGATTAGGCGTTTCCCTCAAGGCTTCCGCAAATTTCTTAAAAGCCGCATGAACAACCGACCAAAATCAGCAAGATAAACAGGATGACGATCAAGACAAACCCTTGGTTTCCGAAAGACATACAAACCCCTCCTTTTTTCCCTGCGCCATATCCTATGTGAAAAACGCGGAAGGGTTTGGGGCAAACACCCATGGACGGGCGGGAAAAAAATCCGAAAAAAATTTGAATGCGTCCCTTTTTATGGTATATTTAGTTTTGTAACGTTCCGCCTGCCCCTTTATTATCAAAAATTTGGGAGTTGTTTTCGCAAATGAAGAAAAAAATGATTTTTTGCCTCGTTCTTCTTTTCGGGATCATCGCCTTGGCCGCCTGCGGCAACAAGGAGAACATCGTCGAGTCGGAGGCCGGGAACATCACGAAGGACGAATTTTACAAAGTCCTGAAGGACCGCTACGGGAAAGCCACCCTCCAGGAACTGGTGTACAAAAAGGTTTTGGAAGACAAATACGATGTGTCCGATAAAGAAGTGGAAGCCGAATTGAAAAAAATTAAAGACGAGCTCGGCGACAGCTTCGAATACGCCATGATGCAGTCCGGCTATCAGGACGAAGACGATTTGAAAGATGCCATCAAATTCAACCTGCTCCAGCAAAAAGCGGCCTTTGACGGCGTGAAGGTCACCGATGAAGAACTGCGCCAACAATACAACATGGAAACGAAAACCGTGACGGCCCGCCACATCCTGGTCAAAGATGAAAAAACGGCCAAAGAAGTGCTGGAAAAATTAAAAGGCGGGGAAAAATTCGAGGATTTGGCGAAAAAATATTCCACCGACACGGCAACGAAAGACAAGGGCGGGGATCTCGGGGAGCTGAATCCCGACGAGTTGGAACGGGCCTTTGCGGTCGCCGCTTTCCAACTGAATGAAAACCAGATCAGCGAACCGGTAAAAACCACCTACGGCTACCACATTATCCAAGCCACCAAAGTGGAAACGAAAAAAGACGTGAAATCCTTTGACGAAATGAAGGACGAACTGACGGAAAAGGTGAAGAATGCCAAGGTCGATTCCGCCAAAATGCAGGAAAAATTGGATCAATTGATCAAAGATGCCGGCGTGAAGATCAACGACAAGGATCTGAAGGATCTGTTCACATCGGAAAGCTGAAAGGAAGGCAAAATGGCGCTTTGCCGCGCCGGGCGCCGGAATCCGCCCGCATCGGAAAACCGAAAGGAAGGGGCTGTCCCATAAGTCCGTTTTCCGGCTTATGGACAGCCCCTCTCTTTTGCAAAGCGATCCGGCTCCCGCATTTTCCTTTTATCTCCATTTTCCTACCGCTATCCGCCGAGACCTTCCCGGAGCGCCCGTTTTCGAAACAAGCGGCAAGATCCATGGGCCCAAACATCGGAACATCCACGCAGAGCCCCCGTTTTCGGAACAGGCGGTCCGTGAAGCCCCATGAGCTTTCATTCGGATTTCGAACCGCCCTCTGCCCGAGTCCTCGGTGATCCTTCATTCCCGGTTTTTCCCGGCGCGTTCTTGCGGCTTTATACGGCGGAGGCTTCCGATACGGACAAGGCTTTCGTTTCCCATGGTCTTCGTCCGACGCCTTCGGGGACCGGTTCATATCCTTCAATTTCCTCATATGCAGTTTTTCCTGGCCTTCGTCCGGCGCCTTCCCTTTCCGTCATTTCCGCTCCTTCGGGACATCCCGCAGCCAAACGGCCATCCCGGCGCCCTTCTCGAAGCGCGGCATCCCCGTTACACGCCGCGGGACATGGCCTTTCGGTTTTTCTTTTCCTTTTCTTTTTCCATCCGCCGGATATATACTTCCCCTTCCTTCTCGATCTGCCGCAATTCCTCTTCCCGTTCCTTCCGGCTGATCCAAACCGTCATAAAGCCGCTGAACATGATCCCCAGAACGACGATATACACCCACCAAGACATGTCCGGCCATCTCCTCCCGTTCAAGGATTGTCCGTTTTTACAAGCATATGCCGAACCGGGAGGAAACATGCCCGCCTTTTCGGGAGGGACCCGCTTCCTTTCCCCGTTGGAAAAAGGGAAGTTTTCCATTTCCCGCTCTTTTAAACGCCCGGGGACCGTGCGGGCGATCTCCACAGGGGACCCGCCCTCGGAGTCAATGCCGGGATCCGGAGCCCGCTTTCTCCTCAACGGCAAAGGCCGAACCTCAGAACGAATACATTTTCGGCTTATAGAAGGACCGGTTGTCCAAGGCGAAGATCCGCTCGGTAAATTCCCCCGGTTTCGTCCGTTCCAATGCCCGCACCAACATGTTGATCTTCGCGTCCAGGTTGTCGATCAGATGGAGCACTTCCGCTTCGAGGATCATCGGCGGCTTCGGGCTGCCCCATTCCGCCTTTCCGTGATGGCTCAGCACCATATGCTTCAGAAGGAGCACTTCCTCCCCTTCGATCTGCAATTCTTCCGCCGCCTTCTCGATCTCGTTCGCCATGATCGTAATATGGCCGAGCAAAATTCCTTCGTTCGTGTATTTCGGATTCAACGGGCCGGATAATTCGATCACTTTCCCCAAATCATGGAGAATGATGCCGCCGTAGAGCAAATCGCAGTTCAGCACCGGGTAGACGGCGGAAAGGGCCTTTGCCGCATCCAGCATCGTCACCACATGGTACGCGAGGCCGGACGAGTATTCGTGATGGTTTTTCGTTGCGGCCGGATAGTCCAGAAAAGGTTTTTCGAATTTTTTATACAAATAACGGGTAATCCTTTGGATATTCGGGTTTTTAATATCGAAAATATACTGGGTGATCTTCTCCACCATTTCCTCGACGGAAAGGGGCGCCCGTTCCATCAGCTCTTCCATCGGCACCTTTTCCCCGTCGGAAAGGGGGCGGATCTTCCGGATGCGGATTTGCAGCTTTCCCCGGTAGTTGTGGATGTCGCCGGCCACCTTCACGACCGTCTGGGGGGTATAGAGCCTTTCCTCCTCTTCGCCGATATCCCACAATTTCGCCTCCATTTCCCCGCTCTTGTCCTGCAAGAGGAGGGTGAGAAAAGGCTTCCCGTTGCTGGCCAGCCCTTTCGTCACGCTCTTGATGTACAGGTACTGTTCGATCTGTTCACCCGCTTCATAATAAACGATGCCTTTTTTCATCCTTTTCCTCCTTTTCGGGAGCAATCCGGCCGGTTCTTTTCGCTCCCGGAAAATGTTCTGCTATTATTCTATCATTTTAAATGAAAAATTTTTTCCTTTTCAAAAAAGGACAAGAGATGTTTATGGCAGGTGAAAAAGAGGATCTGATGCCGTTTCTCCATCTCCCGCAGCAGGCCCATCAAATGGTTCAGCCGGTTTTCATCGAAATGGACAAAACTGTCATCGATGAAGAGCGGGATGCGCCGCGAACGGTTCCAATCGCTGACGGCGAAACGGATGGCGATGAAGAGCTGTTCCTTCGTCGCCTGGCTCAATTCATGGGGGAGAAAGGGGATGCCGTCGGCGCGGAGGACGGCCAATTGATCCCCGTCGGGAAAAATCTGCGTGTATTTCCCCCCGGTCAATATGGAAAAGTTGCGGGACGCCGCGCGCAAAACTTCGGGGAGATTCTCCTCCTTGAACCGTTTCATCGCCGCCTGCAAAAGATCGGCCGCCACCCGGTAAACCGCCCATTTTTTCACGTCTTCCCGCAACAGGTATTTTTTTTGATGAAATTCCGCGAGGCGCTCATGGAACGTTCCCCCGTTTTCGATGACGCCGATTTGGTGGTCCAGGGCCGCCCGCTCCTTCTCCAACTGTTCCAGCTCCCGTTTCAAGCCGTCCCGTTTTTCTTCCAATCCGGCGAAGAAGGCCTCGGAATAGTAGGGGATGTCATGGATCCTTTCCAAATCTTCCGCGGCTTTCAAAGGTTCCAGCCGGCTCTCGATGTCCTTCAGCCGCTCCTCCCATTTTTTCCTTGTTTCGGCCAGCTTCCCCCTTCGGATAAAATCTTCTTTCCCTTCCGTCCCGGCCTCCCGAAACAATGCCGTCCGTTCCTTCTCCGCCGCTTCCTTTTCCTTGGCGAGATCCTCCATTTGTTCGGCCAGCTCCGCCAGCTTCCTCCGTTTCTCCGCATATTCCCGCCTTTTTTCCAGTTCCCGGTTGAGCGCCTGCCGGAGCGATACGGCGGTGCCGACATAATCCCGGTAAAAAAGGGGGGAACCTTTTTCCGCCAACGTTTTCAGCTCGGCTTCCATCTGTTCCAGGCGCCCCCGGACTTCCCCGAGTTCATCCGCGAAACGGTCTTTTTGCGCCCGGATTTCTTTCAACCGTTCAACGGTCCGGAAGGCTTCCGTCAGGTGTCCGGCCAAATGTTCCGGAAGATACAGGGCCTTCATGATGGCTTTTCCTTCTTGCCAATTTTCCTCCATCTCCCGTTTCCATTGAAGGAGGCTTTCTTCCGTTTCCAGAAGCTGATTTTCCAATTGTTCCAGGCGGATTTCTTCCCTTTGGATCTGCTGTTCCAGTTCCTTTTCCCGCTCCAGGGCTTCCTTCGCCTGCAAAATCCGCTCCTTGTTTCCACGGAAACCGCCCAAGCGGGCTTCCAATTCCGCCTTCCGTTTTTCCCATCGGCGCCTTTCGGACAGATCCCGTTTCCCCTCGGGAAGCGCCAGCAGCAGAAGGATGAGTGCGGGAAGGATGGCAAAAGCGGAATACCAGGGATTTTTTCCGGCGAAAAGAAGGGCGGCCAGCGCAGAAAGGGAAAGGACGGCGGCAAGCTGGAAGATCCGGGTCCGTTTTTTATTTTTCAGCCGGTTCAATTGTTCCTCCGTCCACCGGTATTCCCTTTCCAGGAAAGGCGTTTCCTCCCCGGCCCATCGTTCCAGCTCCCTTTTCCGATCCGCGGGAAGCTGCCGCTGTTTCAGCCGATCGATCAAGAGCCGCTTCTCGTCCCGCTTGTCCGCCAAATCCTCCCGTTTTTGTTCCAGCTCCCTTTTTTTCATTTGCAAAAAATGCCTGCGTTGGGTGTAGGTTTCCACCCGCTTTTTCAACGCCAAATCGATCTGCCAGCGGGAGACGGGGAAATCTTTCGGCAAATGGAGGCCCGCAAGCAGCCCTTCTTCCTCCCTGTCCAGCCCGTCCAATTGAAACTTCAGTTCCCGCTCCCTTTCCGCCAGCTGCCGGTACACGGGAAGGCTTTCGTAAACGTAAACGATCTGCGCCTCGTGCTCCAAAAAGAAGGGATCCGGCTCCGTCCCTTCCAGCTCCGAGCGGACCCTGTCCATCCGTTCCCGCAGCCGTTCGGCTTGCCCTTCCGCCGCCTTCAGGCGGACTTCCAGCCGTTCGAGCCGGGAAAGCCCGTCTTCCGGAAAGGGAACCTCCCCGATTTCCCGCAAATTTTCTTTCAGTTCCTTCCTTTCCCGCAACAGGGGGACGAAGGAGTTCCATTCCTTCTTTTTCAGCCGTTCCTCCTCGATTTTCATCATCTCGTCCCGCAGCCGGCGGATTTTTTCCCCGGTCTCTTCCCGCCTTCGGCAAAGGGTTTGGTAGGACTGGACGAAGCCCTTCGCCTCTTTCAATTTTTCTTCCGTGCCTTGCAAATCGATGATCCGTTCATTGATCAGCGGCTTTTTCCCGGAGGGTTTAAACCATTTTTCCGCTTCCCGCTCCAAAAATTTTTCCGCCTCGAGGATCCTGTCCGAGCCGACGGCGCCGGTGGAAAAAAGGAAACGCCCCAGATCATCTCCGCTGATTTTATGCATATTCTCCAGATGATGGATATTGAAAAAATAAACCGATTGAAAAAGGGGCTTATCGATCCCGGAAAGCAGTTCCGCAAGCGCCTCTTCCCCTCCACGGGTCCCGTCTTCGAAAAGGACGGTCACATCCCCCTGGGACTTCCCTCTGATCCGTTCAATCCGGACCTCCCCCTTTCCGGGCACCTCCAACACGAGGGCACCCCCGTATTTTGCGCCCGTCTTCGGCTCGTAACGGCACTCGTTTGTCTGCCGCACGGGCGGGAAGCCGAACAGCACGCTTTGAATGAAGGAAAGGATTGTCGATTTTCCGGCCTCGTTTTCGCCGTAGATCACCTGGAACGGCCGGATATTTGTCAGCGCATAATCTTGAAATTTTCCGTATCCGTAAATCCGGATTTCCTTGAGTCTCATGGTCATCCACCTGCAACGTCAAAATTTCCCGCCGCTCCGGAAAAAGGAAGCGATCCAGCCTTCCGCTTCCTTCATGATTTCTTCCTTTTCCTCCGCCGTCAGCGGGTCCAAGTACCGCCTCGCGGCAGGATGATAAAGAAGGGGAGCCAAGGCGGCATCGATGTCAAAGATTTCCCGCTCCTTTTTCAGCTGCCGGAAAAAGGGCTCGCCTGCCAGCGGGGAAAGGTCCGGGAACTCCTCCCGGACCCGGAGGGAATGGATCCAGACGAAACAATGTTCATCCGCTTCCCCTTCCTGCAAAGCCTTGAGCAAGTCTCCCCCTTCCGCGGCGGCGGCAACGGAGTCGGAGAGCCTGTGCCTGTCCAGGTCCAGCTGCAAAAAGGCGCTTACCCCCCGCCGCCGGTGATGTTCCTTTCGCTCCGCCAAAAAATCGTACAGCTCATCCACCGTTCGGAATTCCCTTTCCGCTTTTTCCCTCAGCCACAGCACCGGTGCCGTCGGAACAAATTCCAACGACGTCCCGGACGGATCCATTTCCACGAAATAGCATCCCTTTTCCCCCGTCTCCTTCCGGTTTCTCCCTTGTATGTTTCCCGGATAGACGACGTACGGGTCCCGGTGGAGGACGGCCCTTTGGTGGATATGCCCCAGCGCCCAATAATCAAAACCCTTTTCCAAAAGTTCATCCACGGAAAAGGGGGCGTACACGTAATGATTGGGATTTTTCCCGTCGTGGCCGTGGAGCAGGCCGATGTGATAATGGGCCCCCTCTTTCTTTTGATAGCCGGCGGCCACCGGTTCGGGGACGTGCCTGGCCGGATAGCTGAACCCGTAAAGATGGATGCGGGCGCCGTTTCCTGTTTCCAAAAGCTTCGTCTCCACTTTCCCGGAAAAAATATGGACATTTTCCGGCATCTCCACCTTCAGCCAGTTCCCGTTCAAATGGTCATGGTTTCCGTGGATCACGTAGACGGGGATCCCTTCTCCGCGCAAACGCTCCATCTCCTTGCGGAAATAAAGCTGGGAACGGACGTCCCGGTCTTCCCCGTCGTAGACGTCGCCGGCGACCAAGACGAAATCCGCCCGCCTCCCGATCGCCAAATCCACGATGCGGGAAAAGGACTGGAAAGCGGCGTCGCGGATCCTTTCGAAAATGGATTTCGGCAATGATTCCAAACCGAGAAAGGGACTTCCCAGATGCAAATCCGCCGTATGGACAAATGAAATTTTTTTCATCGAGCAACCCCCGGTCGAAAAAAATGTACAGCAATGCCCCGGATCGGTTCGACAGGGCCCGTGTTCCGGAAAACCGCCGCACCGATTCCCGGTTCTTTTCACGATTTTCCCGTACTATCATTTTAAATCATGGAAAGGCGATGCACCACCGAAAAGGGAATCCGGTCCCGCCCTGCATGCAGCCTGGAAACCGGAAAAACCGCGTTCATGCGTTCTCGCATTCTTGCAAAGGAAATTTCGACAGACGGAGCGTCCCGCTTGCGTTCTTGTATTCTTGCGGAGGAAACTTTGTCCTCAAATACCACCTTTGCAGTGCATCGACTTGCATGCTTGTAATCTTGCAGAGGAAACCCCCTTCTCCCGGGGCGCGGCCTGAACGGCTCCGGGATGCCTTTCCCCTGGCGGAAAATGAGATCTCCTTCCGGACGGAGGATTTTTCCCTCCCCGGCCCGGAAACGGCCTTCCCGCCGGTTTCCTTTGCCGGCCCGGACGCCCCCGAAAACGGAAAAGGGCGGGCATGGCCGCTCGCCTGCCAAAAACGGGCAAGCTCCGGAAAACGAAAAAAGGACCGCCGGCGGTCCCTCCTTCCATCCTGCCCAAAAGCGGGCGGTCCCCCTCCACGGGGAAACCGCCCTTGGACAAGATTCGCGATAGAAACCATAATAAACCAAAGAAAGTGGATTCTCCCCAAACGCTTCTTTCTGGTTTGTAACGATAGAAATCATAATAAACCATAGAAAGGGTTAGGGGTGCCGCTCCCCGCGCCGGTCACCCGTTTTCCTTCGTCATTTGCAGCGCCCTTTTGATCTGCTTGACGAGCCCCGCGCTTCCATAGAACAGGACGCCGCCTTTATAAATTTTGGCGCCGAAGTAGGCAAATAGGGCGATGCAGCCGACCAACAGGCCGATCGAAAGAGCCGTTTCCCACAGGGGAACATCCAGCATCCCGACCCGCAAAAACATGAGCATCGGCGTAAAGAAAGGGATGTAGGAAGTGACGGTGACATAGGGCGCCTCCGGGTTGGACAATCCGGCCATCGCCAGCATAAAGGCGATCACGACGGTAAAAATCAACGGGCTGACCATCTGGTTCACGTCTTCAATCCGGCTGACCAGCGAGCCGAGGAAGGCGGCGATGGTCGCATAGAGAAGGAACCCGAGCAGGAAAAATACGATCCCGTAAATGATCGTCTGCAAAGAAAAACCGCCGAAGCCGAAAAATTGGAAAAATTCCCCGGTAAACGTGTCCATGTTCCGTTTCACCGCCCCGTATCCCGCCGCCAAAATGATGATCATCTGAACGACGCCGACCGACGCCACGGCGAAAATTTTTGCGAACATATGGGTGACCGGGGAAACGCTGGAAATCAAGATTTCCATCACCCGGGACGATTTCTCCGTCGCCACTTCGGTGGCGATCATGGAGGCGTACATGATCACCGCGAAATAAATGATTATTAACATGCTATATACGAGGCCGCGCGCCTGGTTCAATTCTTCCTCCGTCTTGGCGTTTTCCCCGATCGCCGCTTGCCGGAAGTCGGCCGGGGCATTCAGCATGGCCAGCTGTTCCGCGTTCAAGTTGAGGAGCTGGGCCGCCCTTTGCGAACGGACTTGCTGGAGCGCCATCTGCAGATTGCCGCCCAGGGATTGGTCCGTCAACGTTTCCGCTTTAAAAACCCCTCTCGGCAATCCGGCTTCATCGAAGGACAAAAGGAGATAGCCGTCCAGTTCCCCTTCCAAAACCTTTTCCTTCAGTTCCTGTTCCTCCGCGGCGGTTTCCGTAAACTTCAAATTTTTATCCAGATTCGCCGCCGACTGTTTGAAGGCTTCTTCCAATTGCCCCGTCTGATCGATCAGGGCGATTTTCTTTTCCCCGTCCCCGTTGAATTTGTCGATAAGGGAAGGCAGATAGACGAGCAAAAGGGTGATGCCGACGGTGATCGCCGTCACCCAAAGGAATTGTTTCGATTTGATTTTCGTCACGAAGGTATGGGTAAACACCACCCAAAAGTTATTCATAGGACTCACCCACTTTTTCAATGAAAATGTCGTTCAGGGTCGGTTCATCCAGGATGAATTTCCGGATGAAGCCCCGTTCGGCAATCTTGTGCAAAATCCTTTCCGCAACCGCCTCGTTTTCGATCTGCAGCTCGATCCCTTCCGGCGTCAATTTGGATTTGGTGACCCCGGGTTCGCCGCTCAAAAAACTTAAATCGAAGTCGGCGTGGATGACCAGATTCTTCTTTCCGAACGACCGTTTGATCTCCTTCAACGAACCTTGGACGACCGGGGCGCCCTTGTGCAGGATGCACAGATGTTCGCAAAGTTCCTCCACATGCTCCATCCGGTGGCTGGAAAACACGATCGACGTCCCTTCGTTTTTCAAGTCGACGACCGCCTGCTTCAGCATCTCCACATTCACCGGGTCCAGGCCGCTGAACGGTTCGTCCAGGATGAGCAGCTTCGGCTTGTGGATGACGGCGGCGATAAACTGGATTTTTTGCTGGTTCCCCTTGGATAATTCCTCCACCTTTTTGTTTTTGTACTCGGGGATTTTAAATTTTTCCAGCCAATCGTCCAGCTGTTTCAGCGCATCCTTCGGATGCATTTTCCGCAATCGGGCGAGGTAGACGATTTGCTCGCTCACCTTCAGTTTCGGATACAGGCCTCTCTCTTCGGGCAAATAGCCGATGTCCGGGCTCAGCGCGTAGTCGATCTTTTTCCCGTTCCACGTAATCCTCCCTTCGCTGGCCTGCAGGATCCCGAGGATCATCCGGAAGGTCGTCGTTTTCCCGGCCCCGTTCGGCCCGAGGAACCCGAACATTTCCTTTTCCGGGATGGTCAGGTTCAAATTCCTGACGGCCGTAAAATTGCCGAATCGTTTTGTCACATTTTCCAATTGCAAAACCATTTTTTCGAGCCTCCTTCCCTAAGTTTTACGTTTTTCTTCCGGCAAAGTTACAAAGAAAAAGGAATTTCGGAGAAAAAAAAGTATTAAGAATAATAGAATCATAGACAGGAGGTTTCGCCGGATGCGCCAATATGCGTTAACCGCCTTCGAAAAAAACGGGGAAAAACTCATCGATCAGTTGATCGAAGCGAAAACCGACCAGGAAGCGAAAAAAATCGGGCAAAAACTGCTGGAAGAAAAAGGGCTGACGGAAAAAACCCACCGGCTGGTTTCCCCGGAAGGGAATCTGCTCTTATTTCACGTGTAGGAAGGGAAGCTTCCAGCGGCCGGGGCGGGCAGCCGGACCGCCAGGCGGCTCCCGCCCGGTCCTTGGGAAAAAACAGGGGTTCTTCTGAAAACTTAGTGCAGAATGATTGCAAGTCCCGTCCCATCCCGGCAAATGGGCGTTTCGGTTTTGCGCGGGAAAATCCGGGGATCTCCTTCCGCTATAGCTCCAATTTTAATTGTTTTAAAACCGTCTGACAGGCGGCGTATGATCCCTCCAAGAAGCCTTTGCTGAAGAGATCTTCCGTTTTTTCCGCATTCCCCTCGTATATCTTTGCGTCCCTTTCAAAATCCCGGACGCAATCCTTCAGAATTTCCCCGATCCGTTCCGTCCCTTCCCTCGCCTCCAATTCCGAACGCAGTTTGGCCGCGGCCAGCCGATACGTGGTTGCCATGCCTTCCATGACGCCCTTCATATATGCTTCGGGAATTTCCCGGACCTTCTCCAGAAAAACCGCACCGGCTTTCGGTTCCGCCTGCCGCAAAAGCTTCGCCTTCCCTGCGGAAGCCTGATCCCTGGCGGATTGTTCCATCCGGTCAATCACTTCGATCAGATGATGAACCTTCTTCGTTATCTCTTGTTCCCATTCATCCTTTTTATAATCGAAATCCCAGCGGAGTTTTTGCGCCGCCGCCTGGTAAGCCAGCCTGTTCCCTTCCCAAAACCCCTTCTCGTAATCATCAGAAGCTTCGTTTTTATGTTCTCCCGCTTTCCGGGCATTTTCTTCAAAAAACAAAATGCAATCTTCCACCTTCGCCCCTCTGAACAATCTTTTCCGATAATCGTCCATGGTTTCAACTCCCTTTTATCTTGTTAACATTATTATATACTGTTGTTTACAAATATGTAAACAAAAAATTGGGGTTGAAAACCTTTACGGCGATCGGGGCGGTGAAGTCTTTTATTGAAGAATAGAAAACTCCCACCCCGGAATGCCCCGGGCGGGAGTCGGGCGGGAAACTTTCGCTCCGGCCGAACCAAGGCCGCGAATCCGCTCAAACCATTTTTCTCGGATCCACCCATTCGTCGTATTGCTCTTCCGTGACGTAGCCGGTTTTCAGCGCCGCTTCCTTCAGGGAAATGCCTTCCCTGTGGGCAAGTTTCGCGATTTCCGCCGCCTTTTCGTAGCCGATGTGCGGATTCAGGGCGGTCACGAGCATCAGGGACCGCTCCATCAATTCCTTGATCCTGCCTTCATTGGCCTTCAATCCGACCAGGCATCGGTCATGGAAAGAACGGATCGAGTCGGCAAGAAGCCGGACCGACTGCAAAAAATTATAGATGATGACCGGCTTGAACACGTTCAGCTCAAAATTTCCTTGGCTGGCGGCGAAACCGATGGCAGCGTCGTTCCCGAAAACCTGGGTCGCGACCATCGTCACCGCTTCCGATTGGGTCGGGTTCACCTTGCCGGGCATGATGGAGCTTCCCGGTTCATTGGCGGGAATCGTGATTTCCCCTAAACCGCTCCTCGGCCCGCTGGCCAGCCATCGGACGTCGTTGGCGATTTTCATCAAATCGGCTGCCAGCGCTTTCAATACGCCGTGGACGGCAACGATTTCATCATGGCTCGTTAATGACTGAAATTTATTGGGCGAAGAACGGAAGGGATAACCCGTTTGTTCCCGCAATTGCCGGGCCACTTCTTCCCCGAAATTTTTCGGCGCGTTGATCCCCGTTCCGACGGCCGTTCCGCCGATCGCCAAATCAAGCAAATAATCGGCCGTTTGCTTCAGCATGGCCAAATCCTTTTCCAGCATGTTCCGCCAACCGGAAATTTCCTGGCCCAAGGTCAACGGCGTGGCATCCTGGAGATGGGTCCGGCCGATCTTGATCAAATCCTTGTATTCTTCCTCTTTTTCCTTCAGGGTGGCGATCATTTGTTCAATGGCCGGAAACAGTTTTTCCACGATTTCCGTGTATCCGGCAATGTGCATCGCCGTCGGAAAGGTGTCGTTGGAACTTTGCGACATATTGACGTCATCGTTCGGATGGATCTTTTCCCCGCTGTTTCCGAGGAGCTCATTCCCCCTTCTGGAGATGACCTCGTTGACGTTCATGTTGGATTGGGTGCCGCTCCCCGTCTGCCAAACGACGAGGGGAAAATGTTCGTCCCATTTTTTGGCGATGATTTCATCGCAGGCCTGGACGATGGCATTTTTTTTCGCTTCCGAAAGCTTCCCCAATTTATGGTTGACAATGGCCGCCGCTTTCTTCAGCTGGGCGAAGGCATAGATGACCGCCAGCGGCATCTTCTCTTCGCCGATCCGAAAATTTTGCCTGCTCCTTTCCGTTTGCGCACCCCAATATTTGTCCGCGGGCACCAGCACTTCGCCGAGGGTGTCCCGCTCCACTCGCATCTCCATAATTGATCCTCCCCTTTTGTTCTGCATATGGATACACTTTTACTTTACCACAGGATCGGGAATGGACAAGGACTTAACAGGCATTTCCCGCATTTTTATTATTTTCGCAACATTCTATACATATGTTTTCGGCGGGATAATCCCCGTGCCCGACGGGAAGCTTCTCCGGGGAATGGCCCGCTGCAACGGAAGCAATTTTGGGGGAGGGCGGATGCGCCGATTTTTCCCGCTTTCCTATCCGGTTTGCCCCGCGGCGTTGTTCTCCTTTCCCATGACTTCATACAAATAGATTTTCCAGGCCGAATCCGGATGGTCAAAAATTCGGAGGAGCCGCAAGCGGTTTTTTTCCGCGTTTCCGATCGGCACGGCGGAAAAAAGGAAGCGTCCCCCCAACTCTTCGAAGGCATCGGTGTTTAATTCCAGATTCTTGATCCCTTTATTCGAATCTTTCCGGTAATCGTATTTTTTCCCCAGCTCGGCGGCGAACAGGTAGCAGCGGCTTCCCCACTCGTCGAAATAGATCCGCAAGCCTTTGTCCTTCGCCAATTCCCGGGCGATGATCTTCCGGAATTTCCGTTTGTAGGCAAGGGGATACAGATTATTGTACGTGTCGAGGGTATAAAACCCGTTGTACTGGGCGATCGCCGGATGGAGCCCGAGGGAGGCGACCCGGTACGTCTCCTTCGGCATCCCGATAAAGGTCTCGATCTCCCGAAACTGGGCCTGGGCGTAAAAGGCCTTGAACGACGGGCTGCGGAAGTAACGGCCGTACAGAACTTCTTCGTGGAAGGGCAGCAGAAGGCAAATTTGCGCAACGATCAGCCCATAAACGACAGCCCGCCATCTCCTTCCCTTTCTCCAAAGGAAATAAAGGGACAAAGCGAAACTGAAATAGATCACAAAAGGACGCAAGAAATGGAAGCGGGCGAAATTAAAGGCCGTAAAAATCCCGAAATTTTCCTTCAGCGGCAGCCAAATTTTGTTGAACCAAAGGGCGTACCAAAAGGAAAGGGCGGCGTTCAACAAATCCAAAAACAGGATGGTTTTTTCCAGGCGGTCCCTGCTTCTCTGGAAAAGCAGAAGGAGAAACACGGCCGTAAGGACCGGCAAAATGACGAAGGTATGTAAGGTCAAGACATGGTGGTGGCCGAAGAGAAAATTTTTCAAAAACAGTTTGAACGTACGGAAAAAATCATGCCGTGACGAAACAAACTCGACCCGGTGGAACGGCTCGCCGCCGAAAAGGACGGAATAAAAGAGCCGGTATTCGATGAGCAGATACACCGCCGTCATCCAGGCGATGGCCGCAAAAAACGGGAGGTTTCTTTTCCCCGTTTTGATCCAATCGTACAGCCAGAAAAAAGCGATGCCCACAAGGAAAAAGAAAAACCCGAGGACGAAGCTGGAATAAAAGGGAAGCAGGGTGAGCGTCAGCCAATTTTTCAGGGAATAATCCTTCCCGCGGATGTTCAAAAAAGCCCACAGGGCGAGGGGATGGCCCAATGTGCTGAGCATCCCCGAAGGCCAAAAGGGGGTGAGGGCGAAGGCGAGGGAGACGCCGATCCGGATGAATGCCGCCCCCCGCTCTTTGACGAAATGATCCTTTAACAAAAGATACATGCCCAAAAAGGCGAAAATCCGTGTTATCGTCATGTTGACCGCGTAGGCGGCCATCGGCGGGAAAAGGGCGTTGAGCCAGACGATCCCCGTCCATTCCGAACCGTAGGCTTCCCGCGGCAGTCCATTGATCACCTGGGGAATGACCGCCCCGGGTCCGGCAAACAGTTTTCCGCTTCTTGCCAACACCTTATACCAGGCGATGTTGGAGTCGAGATTGTCATGGACCCGGATGTGGGAATCCTCCCCCAATAGATAATAAGGAAGGACATAGAGCAGGATAACGCCGAGGGCGAGCCCTGCCCAAAGGGATTCTCTCTTGCACCGCATAGGAGGCCGTTCGCTGGATTTCATCGTTATCCGTCCCCTGTTTCGTCGTTGTTCCGGCCCTTCAACCCGTCTTTGTCCGCCGGGAAAGGACGGCCGAGTTACGGCTGCCCCGTGTCAACGGAAAGCCCCGGGGCGGCCGGATCGTTCCCGCCAGTTCCTTTTCCTCTCCGGCATGCCGGACCGGTTCTTTCCATAATTTTCCCCTTCTCGGCAAAATCATTCTTCCATTTTCGGACCCCCGGGCAGCGACGGACGCAGGAAAAGGGAAGCACCAGCAGCGGAAAAAACCGGCCGGGCGGTTTTTGCCGGAACCGGGGAACATGAGGCGGAAAGAGCTTTCCTGTTTGCGGAGAACTTTGAACGGACGGGGCAGGCGGGTTTCTGACCGCATCCGCAAAGCCTTTCCATTTTGCGGAGAACTCTGAATGGAGCGGCGTTCATCGCCCTTGAGAAAGCGAACCTCTCCCCTTCGCCGCCTGGCACGTGTGCCCCTTCCGGACCGCTTGCGGAAAGCGAAGGTTCCCTTTTCACGGGACAGGTGCGGTAACAGAAAAAAGAGGCGGTCCGCAAAATTCCAACCCCCTCTCCAGCAGTCGGAGTTAATCCGTTCGCGAAAAAAAGACGCGGGCAAAAGGCGCCGGATCGGCCTTTGCGGACGGCCCCTTGCTTAAAATCCCGCGGATCACCAAGAAAAAACAGGATGGGAGCAACTTTTGCATGCCATTAATCGTCTTGATTATAAATTTATTTCGTGGGGGATGCGCTGGCAGGTTTTAAATACCGCCCGGCTAACCCCCTTCATTATGGACTTATTTTTTCGCGGGGTATCGTGCCATGAAGAATAATGGAAGCCCGATGGAAGTCATCGAAGATCTGTATAACACCCATTACCGGTACATGCTGAATTTCCTTTTGCGTTTGACGCCTGATCGGCAGCTGGCGGAAGACATCGTCCAAGAGGTGTTTTCCAACCTGTTGACGCACCCCGAGACGATGCTAAAAGTCCGGAATATCCAAAGCTTTTTGATCACCAGCGCGAGGAACCGGCTGATCGATCATTACCGGAAGAAAAAACGGTCATTGCTCCAAGACGGCCAGATGATGGAAAGGCTGCTGATCGATCAATATTCGGCGAGTCGGATCCCCGAGCGCAAAGAAATTCAGGAAATCCTGTTAAAATTGCCCCGCGAATACAGTTTTGTCCTTATCGCGCGAGACTATTACGGCTACAGTTATCAGGAAATCGCCGACTTATTGGGAATTTCTTTGGAAAATGCAAAAACGCGGATCTTTCGGGCAAGAAAGAGCTTTTTAAAACATTTCCGGGAGGCGGATAAGGATGACCGGTTTTGAAGAAGTTCATGTCCTATGCCAGGAATTAATCCCCATGTACGACGATTTGGATGTCCCGGCGAAGCGGGTGATTGAAAAACATGCCGAGGAATGCGAAGTGTGCAGAACGAATTTGACCGCCAGCAAAAAAATCGAAATCGGCCCCCGGGAAGCCGGCGAAAACGATTCCCTCCCCGTTCAGCCCTTTAAAAAGCTGATCCTGTTAAAAAAATTCTTGACACTGTTTTTGTTTTTCATAAGAACGGTTGTCATCGGGCTGATCGCCTTCGATTTTTTCCGGCATTTTTCCCCGGCGGTTCCTTACGGCTTGCAATTCGAGGGCCTTCGCGCGAGCCTCGTCATCTTTTATGTCCCTTTGGCCTTCTTTTTATTGTTGTTCACATGGTTCATGAAAAACGGAAAAATTTTCTGGATTACCCTCATCATCGATCTCCTCGTCATTTACTTCTTTGACGATGCGGTCAGATTTTTTGTGCGATATTAAAAAATTAAAAAGGGGATGACGGTTAATGATGCCGTTCGAGGCCAAGAATTTGTTTTCCGCGAACGTCATATTATTGGCGATCTGCGCGTATTTGTATTTCAGCATCGGAGCGGCCGCCGCGTTTTTCGGCATGGCCCTTTTCCTCATATGGCCCGCGGCGGCGGGCATCCATTTCGCGTTAAAAGCGATGAAAAAACCCTTTCTTCGGCGGAGAAGAAAGGGGCCGTGAAACCTTTCGGAATCGGGGAAACCGCGGCGGAAGCCCAATGATTGCGGAAAATCCGATTTCCCGTGCCGCGGAATAGGAACCATTTTGGCAACCGTATTTTCACACTACAGACCTTTGGTTGCCGGCGGAAGCGCCGGAAAAGCCCGGATAAGGGATGCGCCGTCCGCCCATGCGCCCGCCTTGCCCGGACGGTGTAAACCTTTTTTGTTCCATAGGCGCCCCCGGCCGACGTCCCCGATTGGGGCGTGCCCGCCCGATGGAGGCTCTTCCCCGGCATCCTTCAGATTCCGCCCGGGGCTGAAATTCGGGCCCTTTCAAGGAGCAGCGCTTCTCCCTTCAGATTCCTCGGCGAACGGAAGACAGCACGATCGCCGATATCGGCAACAGCGCTTCTCCCTTCAGATTCCGCCCTATCCTTCAGCCGGCGCCAGGGGTTCGCCGATCCCCTTCCGGGACGTCCGCCGGAAGCCGCGGCCCGCCGAACGAACAAGCGGCATAAAAGGAAAGGCGAGTTTTTCCTATTATGCCGCCGTATCTGCTATTCCAATATTTTGTACAGTTCCGCCAAAGGCTTCATAAAAATCTCGTTGATTTCATTCATCACGGTCCCCATCCGTTGTTCGGCCTCGATGAGCGAAAGGATCTTTTCGTTTTGCTGGACCTGGAGGGCCAATTTTTGGGCATCCATGAGCTCCGTATCGGAGGCCGGCTGGCCCATCATTTGTTTCTCCTGAAGACGCATCTGCAAAACGCGGAAATCATCGAAGATCTTGCGGGCGATGTTGTCCTTCAGCAACTCGTCGTATTTTTCCTTCAGGGCGGCAAATTCTTCGCTTTCCCGAATCGCTTTCCCCAATTGGCTGGCTACCTCATACATATCTTCCGGCATCCTGATCCTCCTAGAAATTTTTCCGTAAATTTGCAAGTCGATTTACTATAACAAACTATGAAGAAAAAAGCAAGGCGTGAAAACGGGAAAAGCCATCCTTCCGGCACCCGGGGATGCGCGATTTCCGCTTCCGGGAAGCGGTCTTTTCGGCCATCCGCCACAAATTCCCGCACGGGATGCCCGCATGCCGCCCGCATCCGGGGCATCCGATAAAGCAACATTACGGACGCTCAGCCAATGAGGATCTTGTCTTCCGGGTAACGGATCTTGGATTTCGTCGGCTTCAACGCCAAGGCGAAAGCGAAGGTGAGCGGACCTAAACGGCCAATGAACATCGTGGCAATGACAATCAGTTTGCCCAATGGGGACAATCCACTTGTCACCCCCATGGACAAGCCTACGGTCCCAAATGCGGACGTCGCTTCAAACAAGATCTCCAAAAAGTCGTGATGGGCCGTGCTCTCGGTAATGGTCAACAGCAGGCTGGCCAACAGGACGATGCCGCAGGAGAGAATGATAACGGCCAGCGCCTGGAAGACAATATTTTCATTAATCCTTCTCTTCAGGACGGTTACCTCCTCTTGTCCCTTGACAACACTTTTAAGGGTCATGATGAGGACGGCGAAGGTGTTCGTTTTAATCCCACCCCCTGTCGATCCTGTCGAAGCCCCGACAAACATGAGAAAAATCGTGAACAATAAGCTCGTGCTCATCATGGCGCCCGTATCAATGGTGTTGAACCCGGCCGTCCGAGGTGAGACGGACTGAAAGAACGCCGCCCACAGGCGTTCAGCCGGGCTCAAATGGCCGAATGTCTGCGGGTTAAAAGATTCCAAAATAAAGATAACGAGAAAACCGCTTAGCGTTAAAATGAACGATGTTAAAATCACAACTTTGGAATGGAGCGCCAACCGGCGCCAGTTTCGCTTTTCATAAATGTCCACCAGCACCGTGAAGCCAAGACCGCCAATAATAATTAATGCACATATGGTCAAATTGACGACCGGATCCCCCACATATCGGCTCAGACTGTCGGGCCACAAAGAAAATCCGGCGCTGTTAAAGGCGGAAACGGAATGAAAAACCGCCTGATATGCCGCCTTTTGCCATCCGAATTCCCCTGCCCAGCGCAGGGTCAGAATGGCAGCGGCAATCAGTTCCAAGCTGAAGGTAATCACAATGATGGCGATCGTCAGCCGGACGACCCCTTTTAAACTGATGGACTTGGTGGATTCCCGGACGAGCATCCTGTCTTTTAAAGATATTTTTTTTCCCAGCATGACGGCAAAAATCACGCCAAAGGTCATGAAGCCGAGGCCGCCGATCTGGATCAAGAGCATGATGACCAGCTGGCCAAAGAGGGAAAAGTCGGAGCCGGTATCCAAAACACCGAGACCCGTTACACATACCGCGGAAGTTGCCGTAAATAACGCGTCCAGCCATCCGATGCTCCGGGAATTGGCGGAAGCGATCGGCAGGGCCAGGAGAACGGCGCCGATCAGGATGACGGCGGCAAAACCGAATATCATGGTTCGATGCGGACTTAAATCGTTATTAAATACACGGACGCGCATAAACTTAACCCCTATCTGATTTTCCTGGCATGGCTTTCGCCCAAAAGTTCTTGTTCCAACATGCTGAGATCCCGATTGGTACCGACGAGAAACAGAACGTCCCCTTCTTTGATCACATCGTCGGCGCTGGGGGAGATATTCACCTTTTCTTCATCTTTGGATTTGATCGCCAGTACGGTACAGCCGTATTTCGCCCTCAAATCCAATTCTTTTAACGATTTGCCGGTCATGGCTTGCGAAGCTGCAACCTCAACCAAGCTGTAATCCGGAGAAAGCTCGATCAAATCAATAAAATTGCCGAACAAAATGCTGTGGGCAACCCTAACCCCCATGTCTTTTTCGGGCTGAATGATCACATCGGCGCCAATTTTCTCCAACACCCTGCCGTGATAATCGTTCGTTGCTTTGGCAATAATCCGCTCAAATCCCATATCCTTTAAGATCAAGGTGGCTAATATGCTGGCTTGAATGTCATCCCCGATCGCCACAACGGCCTCGTCCAAATTGGAGACGCCAAGTTCCTTCAGGACATCTTCGTCGGTGGCATCCGCCTGGACGGCCTGGGTCACCAAATCGGCCAGTTTGTTGACTTTGGTTTCATCTTTATCGATCGCCATCACTTCGTGACCGAAGGAAGCCAATGTTTTTGTGATGCTTTCTCCGAAACGGCCCAGGCCGATGACCAGAAATGAACGTTTCGCTTGTTTCATTTCAATCCCCTTTTCTTCGTCTCCTCATTCCAAGTTTATCCAAAATAAAAAAGGCACAGAAGGGCTGGATTTCTGTGCACGACAAAAAAACCACCCCTCTTTCACGCTTGCGGAGTTAGCTGACGGGTTAGGAAGAAAGAGTCTCCCCCCTCAAGGCCCATGAGGTTCACCCCAAGAACGGCGGGTCCCCCGCTTCCTTACGGAATTCAGCGCTTGCAGGTGTCTTTTTAACATATTCAGTTTCTAATGAATTATACGCTTCCTCCGGCGCTCTTGCAACAGCGGACCGTCTGCGGCGGGAGCGCCTCGGACGGAAAACATCGGTGGTTAAGGCCGCGAATGCAAAGAATCGGGGGCCTGCCCGGAGCGGACGAAGGCCCCCGTCCCAGTTTCGGACGAAAGGATGTTCCTCAAGCGGATATTTTGATGACCGGTTTGACGGTAATGCCTTTGGCGGAGTCTTCAAAGGCTTTGTTAATTTCGTCAAAGGCATAAAAACGGATGAGTTTGTCGAACGGGAAAAGCCCTTTCTTGTAATAGGCGATCAATTGGGGAATGAACAATTTCGGCACCGCGTCCCCTTCGATCACGCCCATCATTGTTTTCCCTTCCGCCATAATCTCGTTATGGACGTCAATCGTCATTTCCGGCGTTACACCGACGATCGCCGTTTGTCCCAACGGCCGCAAAGCCTTGAGCGATTGCCGGACGACAGCGGGCACGCCGGTCGTTTCCACCGCATAATGGGTGCCGCCTTCGGTGACGGCCTTGATTTCTTTTACGACGTCCGCTTCTTTGCCGTTCAAAACGTGGGTGGCGCCTAATTCCTTCGCCAATTCCAACCGGTTTTGATGGATGTCGACGGCGACAATATGCTTGCATCCCGCGATCTTTGCCGCCATGACGGCGCTCAGGCCTACGGCTCCGCAACCGTAAACGGCGATCGAGGAACCGAATGCCGGTTTCAATTTGTTCAATACGGTTCCCGCCCCCGTTTGAATGCCGCAGCCGAGGGGGGAGAGAAGCGCCAAATCCACATCCTTATCCACTTTGACGACGTTTCTTTCCTTGGCAATGGCGTAAGTCGCGAAAGAAGATTGCCCAAAGAAGGTCGACACTCCCCGGCCGTTTTGAAAAATCCGGTAGTCGCCGTCTTCATCTTTTCCGCCAAAATTCAATTCGTTAATTTTAAAGCAAGCTCCCGGATGTCCGGTTAAGCAGTGCTCACATTGGCCGCAAGAGGCAAAGGATATGACCACATGGTCGCCAGGCCGAATGGTTTTGACGTCGGGACCCACTTTCTCGACGATTCCGCTCCCTTCGTGCCCCAGCACCGCGGGAAAGGGGGTCAAGCCGATGTCGCGGGCCACCGCGTCGGTATGGCAAATCCCGGAAGCCACGATTTTAACCAACACTTCATCCCGCTTTAAATCGGACAATTCCACCTCTTCGATCCGGAAGTTTTCCCCTTTGTCATGTACGACAGCCGCTTTGATTCGCATCATTCTTTCCTCCCTTTCGATTTTACGGCTGAAATGATGGAAAATTCTTCATCTTTATTGTAATCCCCGTCCCCGGCCGATGCAATTCCCCCTTCCGCTTTTTCTAATTGGCGTTTCCAAACATTTTTTGAACAAAACGATGGCGGCCCAAGGCTTCCGGCGTCCCCTTTCCCCGGATCAAGTCCTCCCATTTGTGTAAAATCCTGCTCCCAGTCAAGGGAACATCGCCTTCCGGAAATGGAACGGCTTTGCGCCCGCTTCTTTTACACAAAATCCTGGACTTCATCCTTTCCCCGGATGTAAAACAGAGGCCCCATTTTGAGCGTCCTGCCTTTCATATGGAAAAAATCGCGGCCGGAGGATAGGGAATGAGCGGCCGGCGGAACGGGTCCCATGGTACCCGGGAAAAATCTTTCCGGAAATGGCCCGGCTCCGCTTGCCCATAAACGGACGGCAACCGGAGCGTCGAGTTTCCGGCCCTTCCGCGGCAGGCAAGCGCGCCATCAGCCATGCGGAAAAAACATGCGCCCGTGGGAATACCGGGAGATCCGGCCGGCGAAGCAGTCCGCCAACGAACCGCCCGTCCTTCATCCTTACCGGGCGGCACGAAAAACTTCGATCCCACATATGATGAAATATGGCATTCGCCCAACCGGATTTCGTTTTCTCGCCCCATTTTCCAAAGAAAGGAGCTGGATTCTCCAATGGTTAATGTATACCGGATCGAACCGTTTTCCCACGATGTCCCCGTCGTCTGTTTGCCGGACACCTTCGGCGAAGATGTGCATTCCGTCAGTTTCGGATCCGTTTTCGTCCGGGTCGGCATCAAAAGGTTAAAAAATGGAGAAAAGAAAATTTTGCTGAGCAGCCCGTTGTATGAGGAACTGCATCTGCCGAAGCCGCCGCTTGCCCTTTCCGCTTTCGTCCACGACCGGACCCTGTATCTCGGCCCGATTCTCGGCATATTGACCGCCGGCTTTTCCCGGTCGGAAATCTCCCCTTTAAACGACCGTTCCGAAGCTTTCGCCAGGCTCATCGCTTCGGCGAAGAACAGCGGGGTTTTTTCGGTCGTCTTTGGCATCCGGCATATCGATTGGGAAAGGGGGCTGGTCAACGGCTACACTTGCCGGAACGGACATTGGCGGCAAATCGCCGTTCCCCTCCCCAACGTGATCTACGACCGTTTGCCCAACCGGAAGGTCGAAAAACTGAAGGAAGTCCGGGACATGAAGCGAAAAATCGTTTCCGAATATGGAATCCCCTGGTTCAACCCGGGATTTTTTAACAAAATGGAAATCCATCAACGGCTGGAAAAGCTCCCGGAGACAAAAAAATATTTGCCCCAGACGGTTCTCTTAAAGGATCAAGGCTCCCTATCGTCCATGCTGGACGAATACGGCTTCGTCTATGTGAAAGGGACGAACGGGAGCCATGGAAACGAAGTATTCCGGATCCGGAAAATCCACGAAAAAAAATATCTTTGCCTCTTCCGTGACGAAGGGCAGACAAACCGGATGTATAAGTTTTCCTCCCCCGGAGAGATCTATCAACATTTGTTCGCCGGCCGGGACGGCAACTGGATGATCCAGCGGGGCATCCGCCTTTTGCGCTTCCGGGGCCGGGAAATGGACTTCCGGATCCATGCGAACAAGGTCGGAAAAGATTGGAAAGCGACGGCGATTATCGCCAAATGCACGGGCGGAAACAGCGCCACTACCCATCTTTTATCCGGCGGGGAAGCAAAAACGCTGGAAGAGGTTTTTCCAAACGAAGAAGAAAGGTCTGTGCGGAAAAACCAGCTGACGGAAGCGGCGCTTGCGGTTTGCCGCGCCTTGGAAAAACAGCTGGATGGAATCTTCGGGGAAATCGGATTGGATATGGCCTTTGACCAGGACGGGAAAATCTGGCTGTTTGAGGCGAATTCGAAGCCGGGCAGGTCCGTCTTCGCCAGCCGGAAATTGAAGGGGCTGGAGGAGGAAATCAACCGCTCCCTTTTCGCCTTCTGTGCCGATCTCGCCAAAGAGGCGATCGTCCATCCGGAAACAGCGGGGATGAGCCCCGTGGCCTTGTAACTTCTCCCGCAACGGGCGATGACCGCATCCCGGCCGGTGATCCGATGTCTTGTCATCTTGTAACTTCTTCCGGCGGCCAGGCACATCGCCCGCGGCTTTATCCGAACCGTGCCCGGTCATCTCGCAACCCGCCCGCGGCGCCCAAGACGCTTTGCCGGATACAAGCCCCTTCCTTTGCCGTCGCTGTTTGCGGCCTCTCCGCAGCGGCATGACCGTCTTTGCGAAACGGATGGGGTCCTCTTTCGAAATGATTTCCCGTTTTGCGGCGCCGGGCGAACCGAAATTCCCGGGCAAAAAGTTGCTGCTGGTTCAACATCGCTTCCATAAGGGAAAACGTGGCGAACCGGGGCCATGCCGGACCCAAGCCTGGGGCCTGCTTTCGTTCGAGCGGCGGCAGCCGGGTTTTCCGAACAAAGCGGCACGCAAGCGGGAAACCATTTAACGAATCTTTCTATTGATCTGCATATCCGGCTAATATACCATATAAAACATAAGGATACGAAAACGGCAGGTCATGAAAGATGGACATTCGCGATATTTTTCCCGATGCCATTTTGGCGGACGCCCCCCGTTTCCGGGCGGGATATGCCAGCTTCTTCGACCCGGCGAGCGGCCGGTACATCCACATCCCGGAAAAAAGCCTGACCGACCGGGAAAGGAAATTGCTGTCCGCCTTCCTCACGCCGGCGGATGCCGCGGAAAAAAACCGGTTGAACAGCACGCCGGAACAAGAACGGTGGCATCGGTATCTGCTGGGCGGCGGTCCGCTGCCGGACGGGGAGGAAAGGCGGATCCGCTTTTTGCATTTTTTCATCCAGCAGCCCATCAAACAGCAGGAATTTATCGATGCCTTGCAATCCTTCCTGCAGGAAGGGATGGTCGTCGTTTGGCTGGATGAAAACAACGGGATCATCGTGGAAAGGGAATCGGCGGAACCGGTGGCCGAAGAGGAATGGCAGTCGTTCATCGAGGCGATCCAATCGGATTTTTATTACGATGTCTATTTCTACAGGGGGCGGTTTTTCCCGGCCGATGAAGGGCTGAAAGACCGTTTTCGCCGGGAGCAGGCCTATTTCCATACCGCTTTGAAAAAGATTCAGAACGAAAGGCTGTTCAATTTTGAAAGGGCCTTTCCCGTCTTCCTGCTTCTGTCCGATGAAGAGACGGCAAGGAACTTTTTGGCGGAAGAATGGCAGGAACTTTTCGCCGGGGACTACGAACTGCTTTCCATGATCAAATTGTTTATCGAAAATAATTCCAACATCAGCTCCACGGCGAAGATGCTTTATCTTCACCGGAACAGCTTGCAATACCGGATCGACAAATTTATCGAGCGGACATCCGTCGATATTAAAACCTTCCACGGTTCCGTGTCCGTTTATTTCATCTGCCTGTTCGGGGAAATCGTCCGGAAGAGGGACGGTTTTCCCCGGGGAGGATGACGTTCCTTAAAGCCCCGTTCCGGCCGGGGCTTTCGCTTTTTCTGCCGACGGACCGGAAAGAGCCCCAAGCGGCGATCCGTCGGGAGGAGGTTGGGAAAGCGGGGCTTCTAGTCCGGCATCGCCTGGTTCCAAAGGGAACCTTGCCCGGGACGGAAATGGCCGGCCGCATGCCGGGTCCGAAAACGCCGGCGATGCCTTGCCGAAAAGGGATTCCCTGGCGCTCCCGTTCCCCCTCTTTTTTCCATGCCAATCGGCCCGGAAAATTCCCGCGGGGCCGCTGCCGCTCCGACGCCGCCGGACGGCTTTTCCTCCCCGCCTCTTTTTCCGGAAATGGCCCCTTCTTGCGGTTCCCATTTCCTAGGCGGATATCCGTTCCGCCGGCATGGCGCCATAAAATGATGGCTCCCATTCTCAGCCACAGACGGATAAGCCGTTTCCATCCGGCGCAAGAAAACCCCTTCCCCTTCCTCCGGAATGCATTATTCAACGTGACGAAAATCGGCGGCGGAATTTTGTGCAGGCTGACTATAGCGCGATGAAAGCCATTTCATTACACTGAAAATGCGGACAACTTTTTGGGAAGGAGAAGAAAGATGGCAGAGCTGATCCTGGATCACGTATACAAAGTCTACGACAACAAAGTGACCGCCGTATCCGATTTCAATCTGCATATTAAAGACAAAGAATTCATCGTCTTCGTCGGCCCGTCCGGATGCGGAAAATCCACCACGCTCCGGATGATTGCCGGCCTTGAAGAAATTACCCAAGGGGATCTTTACATCGACGGGAAACGGATGAACGACGTCCCGCCGAAAGACCGGGACATCGCGATGGTCTTCCAAAACTACGCCCTCTATCCTCACATGACCGTCTACGACAACATGGCCTTCGGATTAAAACTGCGCAAATTCCCGAAAAAAGAAATTGAAGAACGGGTTCGAAACGCCGCAAAAATTCTCGGGCTGGAACAATACTTGGACCGGAAGCCGAAGGCATTGTCCGGCGGCCAGCGGCAGCGGGTGGCGTTGGGCCGGGCGATCGTGCGCGACGCCAAAGTCTTCCTGATGGACGAACCGCTCTCGAACCTGGACGCCAAATTGCGGGTGCAGATGCGGGCGGAGATCGCCAAATTGCATCAACGCCTGCAGACGACGACCATTTACGTCACCCACGACCAAACGGAAGCGATGACGATGGCGACCCGTCTGGTGGTCATGAAAGACGGGGTCATCCAACAGGTCGGAAGCCCGAAAGAAGTTTATGAAAAACCGGAAAATGTCTTCGTCGGCGGTTTCATCGGCTCACCGTCCATGAACTTTTTCCGGGGCGTCCTGGAAGACGGGGCCATCGCCCTCGGCGAAAGGAAATTGGCCATCCCCGAAGGGAAAATGAAAGTATTGCGGGAACAAGGCTATGTCGGCAAAGAAGTCATTTTCGGCATCCGCCCGGAAAATATCCACGATGAACCGGTCTATTTGGAATCCTTCCCCGGTTCGACGGTCCAGGCGAAAATCGAAGTCGCCGAATTGACCGGCGCGGAACAGATCCTCTACTCGACGTTGAACGGCACCGATTTCGTCGCCAGAATCGACGCCCGCACGGAAGTCAAAGCCGGCGATCAAATCACCTTGGCCTTTGACATGAACAAAGCCCATTTCTTCGATGTGGAAACGGAAAAACGCATCCGCGGAAACGAATGAGGGAACCCTTAGTACCGTTTCCTGCCGTTTATTGACCCTTTCCGGGCGCCCTCGCAGGCCGTTCCGGTTCAAGCAAAAACCTCCAAAGGAGGCTTCATCCCGGCGCAACGGGATCCGCGCCCTCCTTTGGAGTTTTTTCAATTCTTCACGATTCCGCGACGCCCAGGCGAAAGAAAAAAGCCATGGGAATCATCCATGGCCTTTATGCGAAGAGAACAAGTTTAAAAAGAAGGAAAATCAACAAAGTATAGAACACTTGAACCGAAATAAATATCGCGTACCCTTTATTGCTGTTTTTTTCCTTATATTTCTGGTAATATCGGAAAAGGAAATATTCGCTGGTAAAGCAAGTAAAATTAATAAGCAGAAAAAATGCCAATGTGACATAAATGCCATTTTCGTAATCCAAGAAGGATCTTGAAAACAGCAGCAGCGTCATCAAGAGATGAACAAAAGAATAACGAAACGCCTTTATTTTTTCCACAATCAGCTCCATCTACCGTTCACCTCCTAACGATGGGCAGAGCAAGGAACCCAAGGATAGTCGGTTGCGACCGGGAACGGAATCCGGACAGCTGGGGCCTTTCCGTCCTTCGCAAATCTTCTTCGTTCAAAGCCGCATATCCCTTCGGAATGTCACCGCAGGCCGGCGAGCGGGCCAGGCGATGGCATTGCCTTCCTTCGGGAGCGTCCCCGACATGCAAGTTTTCCTTTTTTCTTTTGATCTCCTGTTTTTTGTTATCCGTCTATTTTTAGAATACAGCGGGCGGGAAACATGTTCCATTTAAATTTTCGCAAACCTCCCGGATTTCCGCCGATTCTGCAATCGGGCTGAGGGGGCTGATCCCCGTCTCCCCGACGGCAGGCACCCGAAAGTCCCCCCTTCGGAACTTTCCGCATTGCCGCTCGCGGCGTAAAAAAGCGGGCACGGATCCGGCGGAATGCCGAACCCGTGCCCAAACGTCCGTTCATGAAGGGGCGCCAATGTGCGCCTCGATTTATTTTTTCATCGTATCCAAATTCCAAAGCATCGTGCCGATTAAAAATCCCAGCGTCATAATGCTTGCGATCGCCAACGTTACGGATAAATCCATCGATCTTCCCCCGCTTTTTTTCATAATCATCATGGGAACCGTAATTATTCCTTCCATTTTTTACATTAGCACATAAATTTCGCCGCAAGCGGGGGATTCTCTGACAAATTTTTGAACAAATGAAAAGACCCGATTTTCAGGGTCAAACGAAAAAGATTCATGATTTGCTCTGTTTCGAATCATCGCCCATGACTTGTTTCATGCCCTTTTTGAACTCGTAAAGGGTTTCTCCCGCCGCTCTGCCCAGTTGCGGCAATTTGGAAGGGCCGAAAAGAATCAGGGCGACAACCAGGATGATGAGGATTTCCCCGAATGACAGATTCATTTCACGTCATCTCCCCTGCGAGAATCTTCATTATCATCCTACTACTTTTAAGGAGCAAAAACAAGTTTTTTCCTTCACGGGCATGGGGCAAGATTTCTCGGGCGGTCAGCGGATCCGCGGTCAGGCGTCCTCATGACAGACATGTCCCCCGGCGGCCGGCGCCGTTTCCTTCTTTTCTGCTCGTCCCGTTCCATCGGGCGTTGCCAAGGTACCCCCGGTCCGGCATCCCATTGCCGGCCTGTGCGATTTTGGCCCATCCCCTTGCCGCGCTATTCGGACCCCGCCGCTTTCCGTTTTTCACACGGGCTTTTCCCGAAGAAGGGTGTTCGATTTGAACCGATGGCGGCGCGTCCCCTGAATACGCCCTCACCGCCTTGCAAGTGCCGGGATGGCGTCCGTTCCGGCGCACCGTTTTTCTGAAGGCCCGTGAAAACATCAATCGAAAACAACATAGGCCGCGATGATTCCCGCCACTGAAAAAACGTACAGGATGTTATTTCCCGGCACTTCCTTGTTTTTTAGAACGATCAAAAGTTTGTATGTAAAAAATGCGATCAATAAAAGAACGAAGAATAAAAGCATGTCCGTCCGCCTCCTGCCGCAATCATTGCATGTACGCTTCCCCGTTTTAGCCTTGATCCCGGAAGATCGGCAAAGTTACCGCAAAGGTGGTGCCGACTCCCATCTTGCTCCGTACGGATATGGATCCGTTGTGTTCGGCGATGATTTTGTTGCACATCATCAGGCCGAGGCCATTGCCGTTTTCCTTCGTGGTGAAAAACGGCTGCCCGATCCGGTTCATCAATTCTTCCGGGATCCCGCATCCGGTGTCGGTGACGGTAATAACGGCCGATTCCTTTTCCTTCGAGGCCTTGATGATGATTTTTCCCTGGCTTTCCGTCGCTTCCATCGCATTTTTTATTAAATTGATAAATACTTGTTTGATTTTTTGTTCATCGCAAAATACGGGGATCGGCTCCTCGTCCCGATGGAAAATGACCTGGATCCGCTTCCGGAAGATGTCCCCCTCCAAAAGGGCGATGGATTTTTCCAGAATGGCCCCCAGATTGCAGACCTTCCATTGGTTTTTGTTGGGCTTGGCAAAGCACATCAGCTCCTGGGATATGGATTCCAGGCGTTCCAATTCCAGCTCCATAATTTTTAAATACTCTTCGTTGTATTTCCGGTCCGCCTTCATGATTTGGATAAAGCCCTTCATCGATGTCAAAGGATTTTTGATTTCATGAGCGATTCCTGCCGCCAATTGGCCCAAAGCCGACAATTTATCCCTTTGCTGCAAAGATTCCATCGTATCAAGGGGGATTTCCCGCAGCGTAACGACATAGCCGTATTCCCGATTTTCTTCCTGGTCGCGCAAACGGGAAGCGTTGATGACCATCCATATGAAACTTCCGTCCTTTTTGGAAAAACGGCTGAGCCGTTTGACCGTCTCATCTCCACGGGGGAGGATCTGCAGACTTTTTTGTGGAGGGTGATTGAACAGTTCGTCCAGCGTTTTCCCCAACGCCTCGTTGCGAACATACCCCAAAATATCTTTTATATTGGGAGAAACGTATGTGATTCTCCCGTCCTTCGTGCATATGATGATCATTATGTCCAAAATCCGCGCGAGCAGTTCAAGGATCTTTTCCTCTTCCTCCGGCTTCACCGTTTTCTTTCCGGCGACAACGGCGTTGTTGCGGAATATCGACGGCATACTTCCACCCCTTTTCATAAAAACTGGTCCCGCCCATTCCCGGACGCAAAGCTCCCCCGCTTCCTCCGTTCTGTTATATAGTAAGGATGCTTATCTATATTGTAACAGATGGGCATGCAGGAAGAAACTTTCCTTTTCCCTCAGCTCTATGTATATGAAATTCCGTCCGAAACATGCCTCTTTTTTGACCGATCCGGATTCCCCCTCCGGTTTGTCCGGCTTCGGAAAGTTTGGAAAAGCGGGATCAGGCGTAATTCCGTAGTGGGGACAGGCGGATGTAGCCCGACCCTTTGGCGTGCCCGCCCGCCGGTATCCCGCCGGAGGGACCCGGGGGAAGCCCGGCTGCCGAAAAAGGCCCGGCGCTTGAAAAAAAGGATGCTTAAGGCTATCTTTAATATAGAATGGGGTATGGCGCGGGTTTTCCCACGAAGCATTGCAGCATATTCACGATCCACTTCTCCGCTCCTCTCAGGAAAACGTTCCCGCTCGTCCGCCCATCCGCCAAGCCTTGCATCCTGACGCAGGATCAATCGATGATGACGGGTATGGGAGTTTTTTTATGGATATTTTGACGGTATTCATCAGTATCATTTTCGTTTTGAACTTTTTGATGGCGATCGCCGTCGTGTTTCTGGAAAGGCGCGATCCGAGCGCCACGTGGGCCTGGCTGTTGGTCCTCTTCTTTATCCCGCTTGTCGGATTTATTCTGTATTTGTTCATCGGCCAAAATTTGCGGGGAAAACGGCTGTTCGTATGGGATGACATCAATAAGCTGGACTTTAAAAACATGATCCGGGAGCAATTGAAACAGCTGGAAGAGGGGACGTTCGTCATCAACAACCCGTCCGCGCTGGAACACCGGGACCTGATCCATCTCTTTTTAAAAAATAACAACGCCCTTCTGACCCAGGACAATCAGGTGGATATTTTTATCGACGGCAAAGACAAATTCGAAGCCCTGTTTGCGGACATTAAGCAGGCGAAGGATCATATCCACCTGCAATACTACATTTTCCGGGACGATGAAATCGGGAAGAAGCTCATCGACCTGTTGACCGAGAAGGCGAAGGAAGGCGTGAAGGTCCGCGTCCTGTACGATGAAATGGGATCGCGGCGGATCAAGAAACGGTCGTTCAACAAACTGATCGAGGCGGGCGGAGAAGTGGAAGTCTTTTTCCGGTCCATCATCCCGATGATCAATTTGCGCATCAATTTCCGCAACCACCGGAAGCTGGTCGTCATCGACGGGAAAATCGCCTATCTCGGCGGATTTAACGTGGGGGACGAATACCTGGGCTTAAGCAAGAAATTCGGCTACTGGCGGGACACCCATTTGCGGATCGTCGGCAACGCGGTCCACGCCGCCCAAATTCGCTTTATTTTGGACTGGAACCAAGCGTCGTACCGGCATGACATCCATTATGCGGCCAATTATTTTCCGGAATTCCGGCACGACGGCCATATTCCGCTGCAAATCGTGACGAGCGGCCCGGACTCCGAATGGGAACAGATCAAAAACGGGTACATTAAAATGATCTCATCGGCGAAAAAATCGGTCTTCATTCAGACGCCTTATTTCATCCCGGACTCGAGCATTTTGGATGTGCTCCGCATCGCCAGTTTGTCCGGCGTGGACGTGCGGGTCATGATCCCGAATAAGCCGGATCATATGTTCGTGTATTGGGCCACCTATTCCTACATCGGGGAACTGTTGAAAGCGGGGGCGAAAGTCTACATTTACGAAAATGGCTTTATCCACGCCAAAACGATCGTCGTCGATGAAAACGCCGCGTCGGTCGGCACGGCGAACATCGACGTGCGCAGTTTCCGGCTGAACTTCGAAGTGAACGCCTTCATGTATGACGGAAAGATCGCCCGCCAGCTGGCCGACATCTTCCGGAAGGATATGGAAAAATGCCGGCGGCTCACCTATTATCAATATTTGCAAAGGCCGCTGAAGATCCGTTTTAAAGAATCGATCTCCCGCCTGCTTTCCCCGATTTTGTAAGGCCGTCCGAAAACCGGTCCCTTCCCGGTTTTCGGGCGGTTTTTTTTGCCGCGAAAGGGGCGCTCGATCGCCGCCATCCGAAAACAAAGAGGCGGCAACCGTTCATTTTTTCCGCCAAAATGACCGGGTGATGGCCGCCCATGAGGGAAACCAAAAGAACCGCGACCTTTCATTTTTGCCCCAAAATGACCGCATGTTCTCCACTCATGACGCGAAATAAGCGGCTTCCGTCGTTTTTCCAACGGTCTTACGCCGCATCCGCCTTCCTCCCCGCCGCCGGGGATTTCCTTCTCTTTTTTAAAAAATATTCTTTCAAATGGAAATTTTATCAAATACAATGAAATTAGCGCCACGGAAAAACGGTTGGCCATCCGATCAATCGCATGATTTCAAGGAGGAACGAGAATGAAAAAAACCTGGTGGCTCGGCTTCGGATTTTTCAGCATCAGCTTGACCTGGAGCCTTTATAACGCCTTCGTCCCTTATTTTTTGGAAACGTTCATTTCCAGCGTCGCCGTCATCGGTTTCCTCATGACGCTGGACAATTACGTCGCCCTTTTTCTCCAGCCGTACATCGGCCGTCTGAGCGACCGGACGGATACCCGATTCGGCAAGCGGATGCCCTACTTGATCGCCGGGATGCCCTTGTCCGCCCTGTTCGTCTCCCTGCTCCCTTTCCATCGGAACTTGGCCGCTTTGGTCGCTTTCATGCTGCTGTTGAATCTGTCGATGGCCGTTTTCCGCTCCCCCACCATCGCCCTGATGCCGGACATCACCCCGGAGCCGAAACGGACGCGGGCCAACGGGATCATCAATTTCATGGGCGGAGTCGCCGCCATCATCGCCTTTGCCCTCGGTTCCCGGCTGTTTAAAACCAATGAGGCGGCGCCCTTCCTGTTTTCCGGACTGGTGCTCCTCCTTTCCCTGGGCATCTTGCTGTGGAAAATCCGGGAAAAGCGGGATTCCCTCACCGCCGGGCAGGCGGAGAAAGAAAAACCGGCCTGGAAAATGGAGTTCAACCGCCCGACGGTCTTCCTTCTCCTCGCCATCTTTTTCTGGTTCGTATCCTATCAGGGGATGGAGGCCCTTTTCACCCTTTACGGAAAAAACCATCTGGGGCTTTCGAAGGACCAATCCTCCTTTTCCCTGACCTTCTTTTCGTTAAGCTTTGTTTTGTTCGCCATCCCGAGCGGATTTTTCGCATCCAAAATCGGAAAGAAGAAAATGATCGTCACGGGGATCTCAGGCCTTGCGGCGGTATTTTTGCTGCTGAATTTCGTCCATTCGTTGACCGTCTTATGGATCCTCCTCTTCTTCGGCGGGTGCTTTTGGGCCTGCATCAACATCAATTCCTACCCGTTTGTCGTCTCCACGGGGAGCGAACAAAGCATCGGGACGAGAACGGGGCTGTACTACTTGGTTTCTTCCCTCGCCGCCATCACCGGACCGCCCCTGTTCGGGCTGATCGTCGACTGGCTGAGCTACCAGGCCCTGTTTTTCGCCGCCGCGCTGAGCCTGCTCCTCGCCCTTGCTTGCATTTTCAATGTGAAATATACGGAAAATCCGGCCCGATGAGCCGGTCGTCCGCATGCGTTTTCATGCGAAAGAGGCGGAGAGCCGCGCGATGCTCCGGCTCTCCGTTCGCATTTTCCGGCGAACGGGGCGCGAAGCCCGGCCGACCGGCGGCACGGCGGCCCGCCAACCTTCGCGGCGGGAGCATGGTCCGGCGAACCCGCCATTCCTAGGAGAAAGGGGGCCGGCAACCGAAAAATATTCCCGCCCCTTGCCGATCCATTTGTTACAAATCGGGGAAAATTTTACGATGCCGGCAAAAACCATGGCGGGTTTTTCTTTTTTTCACGGGGGAAATAGGGTAAAATGGATTCGGTTGAATCACCTGTAATGGGGAACAGCTTAATCGGTGAGGAGCGAAACATCCGTGAAAGAAAAAGGTGCGATGCCGGTATTGTTTCTGATGATGTTCCTGGTCATGGTGGGCTTCGGCATCATCATCCCCGTTCTGCCCTTTTACGCGAAAACGGCCGGCGCCAATCCGGCGGAATTGGGGCTGTTAATGGCGGTTTATTCCCTGATGCAGTTGATCTTTTCGCCGATGTGGGGGAAAATTTCCGATGCCGTCGGCCGGAAACCGGTGCTCATGATCGGGATCAGCGGCCTGGCGCTGTCTTTCTTTATGATGGCGATGGCCGACAAATTATGGATGCTGTTTGCCGCAAGAATCCTCGGCGGCTTCCTGTCCGCCGCCAACATGCCCGTCACCATGGCTTATGTGGCGGATATCACGACGCCGGAAAACCGGAGCAAGGGCATGGGATTGGTCGGGGCGGCGGTCGGGCTCGGTTTCATATTCGGGCCGGCGATCGGAGGCGTCTTTTCCAAAACGAGCCTCTCGTTGCCGTTTTATATCGCCGGAACCAGTTCTCTTTTGACCCTCCTGCTCGTCATCTTCGTGTTGAAAGAATCGCTGCCGAAAGAAGCGCGGCAGCGGGCGAAGGCGGAATACGAGCCCTCCCGTTTCAGCCTGTTAAAGGGGCCCGTCGCCCTGCTGTTCTTCCTGCAGCTGTTCGTCTCCATTTCCCTTTCGGGATTGGAAGCGACCTTCGCCTACTTCGCCTCCGAAAAGGCGGGGCTCACTTCGGTGAAACTCGGATATATCTTTATGATCATGGGGTTGGCCGGGGCGGTCGTGCAAGGGGGGCTGATCGGCGTCCTGACGGACAAACTCGGGGAAGCGGCGGTCATCAGAGGGGGGATCGCCGTCTCCTTCATCGGATTATTGCTGATCTTGTTCACGAAGAATTTTGCGACGGCGGCCCTTTTCCTGACGATCTTCGGCCTGGGGAACGGGGTCATCCGCCCGACCGTTTCCAGCCTTTTGACGAAAATTTCCAAAACCGGGCATGGCGGCGTAACCGGGCTGCTTTCCTCCTTCGATTCCCTGGGGCGAATCATCGGGCCGCCCCTGGGCGGCGCCCTTTTCCAAATCTATTCCGGCCTCCCCTATTTGGCCGGGGCGTTCTTTTCCGCCGTCGCCTATGCCCTGTTCCAATTCGCCAAGATCGACCGGACGGAAAGTCTGTCGTAAATTTCCGTTTTTCCCCGAACGGTAAAAACAAAACGCCGCATGCAAGCGGCGTTTTTTTCAATGCCAAGCTGTCGGAAATCGGCGGTATCAAAAACCGAAAAAGCGGCAGGAAACCGCGGATTTTCCGGCGAGGGCCAAAAACATAGCGGTCGGGCGGGATCATCCGGTCCTTCGGTCGAGGCATTTGCCGATCCTTCATTGCGAAAAGGAATGCGGCCTTTTTCCGGTTTTTCTTTCCGGAAAGCGCCGCGGCGGGATTAAAGAAAGGCCGCGGGATCCGGCGTTCTTACCGGCTCAGCGGTTTCCGTTCAAAGAGGCCGGTTCCCCTGCTTTGCGACAGGACGACGATGGCCAGGGCCGTCCAGATGAAGAGGAAGGCCCAAAAATGCACGGCCGTAAACGGCTCGTGGTAGAAAAACACGCCCAAAAGAAGCATCAAGGTCGGCGCAATATATTGGAGGATGCCGAGCATAAACATGGAGATCCGCTGCGCGCCCTTCGCAAAAAACAAAAGGGGCAAAGCGGTGGCCGGACCCGTCAGGATCAGGAAAAGGTCCGTGGAAAGCGAATGGACGGAAAAGGAACTTTCCTTAAGGAAAATGAGATAAAGGATATAGCCGATGGCGAAGGGGCATACCGTCATCGTTTCCACCGCCAAACCGACGGAGGAATCGACGTTGACCATTTTTTTCAGCAAACCGTAAACGCCGAAAGTCAACGCCAGCCCCATGGAAATCCAGGGAAACTGCCCGTAGGAAACGGTCAGGACGAGCACGCCGGCGGAGGCGAGAAGCACGGACAGGACCTGCGCCCCGTTCAGCTTTTCTTTCAATACGAGAATCCCGAGGACAATGCTGATCAACGGATTGATGTAATAGCCCAGGCTCGATTCGACCACATGCCCGTGATTGACGGCCCAAATAAAAATAAACCAGTTGACGGACAGGATGAAAGAGGCGGCCGCCAAGGCGATCCCCCGTTCCGGCCTTTTCCGGAACCCCATCACCGTTTCCCTCCATGCCGGAAGCTTCCCGGAAAAGACGATCAGCGCCGCCATAAAAACGAAGGACCAAAAGATCCGGTTCGCCAAAATTTCCCCCGACGGGACATGATCGATCATTTTCCAATAGACCGGCAGCACGCCCCATAAAAAATAGGAAAGGGCCGCGTAAAAGACCCCTTTTTGATCCATGCAAAATCCCCCTTCAAATGCCCACGCGCGGGCCCATATCGGCAATTGCATGAAGATTATTCTACCCGATCCCCAAATTTTTTTCCACTATATTGCTTGCCGGAAAGTATCGGATGGACGGAGTCCGCGGGGGCAGGCGGCCGATTCCCTTGCGCTTTTTTCGGAAAGATTTTGTCCGGCCCGGCCCGATGAAGTCCAAAAATTTGTGTAAAAAGAAGCGGGCGCAAAGCGGATCCATTCCCGGAAGACTGTGTTCCTGGAACATGGAGCGGGAATTTACACAAACATGAGAACTTGACCACCGGCCAGCCATTTGCAAAAAAGGCAAAGGAAAAACCTTATGAAAAAAGAACCTTGTTGTTTTTGGGCGAGATTCCCAAAGGAAACTTATGAAAAAAACGGGGATCCGGAAAGCCCAGACGCCCCCATTCTTTCGTCCGGATGATTGCGCCAAGACCGGCAGAAAGCCAACATGCCGGCGCGGCGCCGGAAATGAGACATGCGGTTGTCGGACAAAACAAGAAAGGCCGCTTCAGCCCCAAATTGCCCTATCACCTCGCTTCACGGAGCGCCTCCACGATCGCCCCGGAAATTTTGTCCCTTTTCATGGGGAACGACCGCACCGCTTTCAATTCCAATTGAATCAGGGTCCGCATATTCTCACCGTCCAAGATCTTGCGCCTGCCCTTCCATTTCAACCGGGCGAACTGTTCCCGTCAAGACTTTCCCATATCCCGGCAGCCAATCGCAAAGAAAATTAGCAATCTTTATTCATATTTTTTATCAGAATTTCTATTTTTTGTAATCAGGAGAATTATAAAGGGAATCGCCGTTGGCTGTTCTTGGCGGGCAAAAACAAGGAACCTCCCCGCTTGGGGAGATTCCCGAAAGAGATCCTTATTGTTCTTTTGCTCTCCTCACCCTTGCCGCAAGCGGCAGGGAAGCAAGGATCAGCACCAGGCCGGCCGCCAATGCCTGGAACATGCCCGTCGCCGTATCGGGGAGGGGGCTGCCGGCGCCGGCTTTACCGTTTCCTTCCGTCAAATCTTTATCGGAGACGGTGTAAATGCTGAAGTGGCTTACCTGGGCGCTTACCGTACCGTCCTTGTAGACGGCGCCGGGCACCAGTTCCCATTGTTTTTTCCCTTCGTTGTAATAATACATGTTCAAGTTGTCCTTATGGTCCGCCCGGACGTGAAATGCCAGGGTAACGGGCGGGTTGAAGCCGGTCACTTTGTTCCCGTTTCCGTCGTAAAGGTTGAAATCGTAAACGGCGCTGACGGCTTCTTTCAGATCCGGCAGTCTTTTCATTTCAATTTTCACCGGCCCATCGGGCAAAGCCTCCGCCGGTACTGCCACGGAAACGAGACGGTTCTTGAATTGGACCGTCGCCTTCTTTTCTTTCAGGAGCCGCACCTGATCCGCCGTCAGGGCGAGAACGGCCGTATCCGCGTCCACTTCCACCGTCAGCAAGCCTTCCGGTTTGAGCTTCGCGATGTCTTCGTCGGCAATCGCCGCCGTATTCCCTTTCACGGCCTGCCGGACGGTGACATGGTCAAGCAGCTCCCCTCCGCCGGTTTCATCCCCCGGCGGTTCGGTACCGCCGCCGGGCTGATCGCCGCTGCCGGCCTCATCATCGCCGGGCTGATCGCCGCTGCCGGGCTGATCATCCTCCGGCTGATCATCCCCGGGCTGGCCGCCCCCATCGCCCGGCTGGTCACCGCCCGGTTCCCCGTCACCGGGCTGGTCGCCTCCGGGAGGTTCCGTTCCTCCGTCCCCGGGTTCTTCACCGGGTTCTTCCGGTTGTTTTTCGGCAACGATCCTTCCTTCCACTTGGGGCGAAACCGGGCCGAATTGGCGCAAGTATTCGCTGAACACCTCATAATCGGGGATGTCCAGATTCTTCATGCGGCCGTCCTCATAGGCCCGCTTCAAGGAATCGTAGCCGTCGCCGCCCTTCGCCGTGAAGGAGTTGGTGGCCACAGTGTAAAGGGCGTCTTTTTTCAGCGGCTCGAACTTGCCGTCGGCATTCTTCGCTTCCACGAACCAGACCCGCTCGCCCGCGGGCTTTTCCGGATCAAATTTGAAGCGCAGTCCCGAGACTTGCAAAAATCCGCCGCTCTGGGCCGGATAGGCGCTGACGCTGTGTTCGAGGGCCTCAAGCAATTCTTCCCCCGTCAATTGAATGGCGACCAGGGTATTCTCGAAAGGCAGGACGGTCCGCACGTCGCCCATCGTAATGTCCCCGGCCTTGATGGAAGCGCGGATGCCTCCCCCGTTTTGCAGAGCGATGGTCGTTTCCGGGAGAAACTGCTTCATTTTCCATACCATGCCGTCGGCGATCAGATTCCCGAGATTCGTTTCCTTCGTCCGGACATTGGCCCGTTCGCCGTCCAAATCAACCGTTGTGGCCCCGACCACCTCTTTCAGCAGCTCGTCGATTTCCGCCTTGTATTGTTGGACCTTCGCTTCCAGAACCGCATCCTTCGCGTAATTGTCCGCGTTTAGAGGAAGCAGTTCCGCCTCGTAATCCCGGACGACGCCCCGTTCGTCGAAGGTGACGTCCAGCACCCCGAGATAATTCAATTTTTCTCCGGCTTGGACGATCACCGTCGGTTCTTCCTTATCGACAAGCACCCCTTGTTCGAGCACGGTATGGGTATGCCCGCCGACAATGACGTCAATGCCGTCCACCGCTTTGGCCAATTCCAAATCCTTGTCGTAGCCCAGATGGGACAAGGCGATGATTTTGTCGATCCCCATGTCTTCCAGGGACTCGACGGTTTCTTCCGCCTTTTCCTTCGCTTCGGAGAATCTCGTCTCCGCGCTCGGGCTCGAGATCGTCGGCGTGTCTTCCGTCGTCAGTCCGAAGATGCCGACCTTTTCCCCGTCAATCTCTTCGATGACCGCCGGGTAAATTTTCCCGTCATCTCCCGGTTGGCCGATTTCCTTTTCGACAAGGGGACCCAACAGGGCATCCTTGGAAAAGTCGATATTCGCGCTGACAAAGGGGAATTTGGCGCCTTTGACAAAATCGGCCAACACCTTGGATCCCTTGTCAAATTCGTGGTTCCCGAAGGTCATCGCATCGTAGCCGACCGCGTTCATGAAATACAGGTCCGCTTGTCCCAGCTGGGTATTGAAATACAGGGTGCCGGAAAAGACGTCCCCGGCATGGAGCAGCAGGCTGTTTTTCGCCCGGCTTCTGACCTCATCCACCGCCGTGGCCAAGAAGGGGAATTGTTCCACATTGGCATGGGTGTCGTTCGTATGCATGACCGTCAGGTCGAATTCCTTTTCTTCCGCCGGCTGTTGGCCGAAATCGAACTGGGCGATCACCGGATCATGGTCGGAAGCGCGCCCGTGGATTTCCATATAGGGTGCGTTGATGTGAACGATGTCGGCCTTCGCGGCGGCAGCCAATTTTTTCGTGGCCAAAATATGGTCAAGCACTTGGGAATTGCCTTCGTATATATAGGAATATCTTTTCTTCAACGGGACTTTGTCGATCAAATTTTCCAGGATATTTCCTTTTAACTTTTTCAAGGGGTTTGCGAATTGGAAATCGTTTAAGTCGCCGAGCACGATCACATTGGCTTCCGGATCCTCGGCCAGGATGCCGGCGACGAAATTATGGACGACTTCGGCGATTTGCATCCGCTGGGTTTCGCTCTTCAAAACCGGCGGCTGATGGACGCCGTAGAGCGGATCGTCCCCGCCTTTGGAATTAAAGTGGTTGGCGATGACGATGATGTCTTCCCCGTTGAACCGGAATTGGGCCGCCAGCGGTTTCCGGCTGTCGGTAAAGGCGGGATTGGCCGGATCGATCCTGCCCGGGTTCAGGGTCAATTTGCCGTTTTCAAATTGAACGGCTTCATCCGCGGTCCCCTTTTTCCCGGGGACAAGCTGCACCCGTTCCGGATTGTACAGGAAGCCGACGCGGATATTGCCGCCCGGGGCGCCCCCGTCCGCTTTGTCCTTCGGGGCGATGTCCGTCCATTGATAGGCCGGGCCGCCGTGGGCTTTGATCGCCTGAATCAGCGCCTCGTAATTGGCGTCGGCCGCCGTCGTCCCGCTATCCTTTTCCCCGTCATTGTCCTGCATTTCCACAAGGCCGATGATGTCGGGGGCGTTCAAATTCACCACGATGGACTTGGCGAGCTTTTCCGTTTTTTCCGCAAGCCCGCTGTAGTAATTTTCGATGTTGTACGTGGCGACGGTCAGGACGTTCCCGCCGCTTTTCAAACGGGTGACCGGCGGGGTGAATTCCCGCTTCGCCAATTCCGGCAGGGAATCTTTATCGGTCAAAACTTTGAAATTGCTGTAATCGAAGGTGAGCACGCCCGTAACCGTCCCCAGGAACCGGTCGCCGGTTTTGGCGTCAAAATTCGGATCGAACACATCGATGAAAATCCGTTCCGGATTGGCCGATTCCTCCGTTAACAGGATGCCCCCTTCCGTCGTGTACGTCTTCCCTTCGGCGGTTTTCGTCAGGACGGGGATCTCCCCGTAACTTTGCGGCCCGGCAACGAGGGGATTGACGACGGATACGCGCATCCCTTCCAGCGATTCGTAATAATCGATGGCGTCTTCTTCCGGGTCGAATTGAGAGAATCCGTCATTATCGATGACCTCGGCCGGCGGATCCAGGACGACCGGCTCCGGCAATTCCGCTTGGGGCTGTAGGACCCGTACTTCATCGGCATTGATTTCCGTCACGGGCAGGTCCACGTCTTTTTTGCCGGAGGTGATGACCCATTCTTTTACCGTTCCGCTCACTTCGACGAGATTGCCCGTCCGGACGCCGTGATCCCTTTTATAGACGAGAAGCCCTTCCGAAGTGTCGGGGTCGTTGTCCGGATTCGGGGACTGGATGTAAAAATTGCTGTTGTCCACGACAAAGGTGACGACCCCTTGGACGTTTTTCACTTTCCTGTCCTTGTACGGGGAAAAGTGCCCTTCCCCTTGGATATCGCTGATCGTCAACGTTTCGCCTTCACCGGGCTGTTCTTCCGGAGGCTGTTCAGGCGTTCCCTCTTCAAAGCGGATATCCGTCGGCGATTTCAAACCGGGCATGGAGAAATAGGGTTCGAGGGAACCGGTGACATAGACTTTTTTGCCGAGAATGCCGGGGTTGGATTTTAAACCGAAGTTCGCGCGGAAACCGGATGTGATTTGCACCGGCAAGATTTTGGCGGGATCCCTTTCGCCGGGCGTATCAGCGAGGGCGAAATTATAATCATCCGGAAATGGGGCTTCAAATTGAATATTGTTTTTGGCCTTCACGTAACCGACGACATATCCCGCGACAGTCGCCTGTCCGGAATTTTCAGCGATCGCTTCCGCAACCGTCAATACTTTGCCGTTTTCATTTTCTGCAGCTTGGGAAATTTGTGCAAAGGGGATCGAGTAGTTCAATAAGAGGGCAAACACGACAAAAACCTTCAAAAACCGTTCGAGAAAATTTCTCATCCTCTTCCTCCTTTGGCCGTTTCAATTCAGGCGGCGTTTTTGGCGAAACCGTCGGAATTCGTTTGCGGACACGCTTTTCAATGAAAAGGGACAATCTTCCTTTTCTATTTTTGCAAAAAACACCTCCGATGAAATGGTGCAAAAGCCCTAAAAGTTCGGGAAAATTTCCAAATTAATATATAACACATTCTTTTTTTACTTTTGGGAAATTCATCATATTTTTAAAATGATAAAGCACTTTTTTACAATCCTTAACGATTTTTTTACGTTTTCGGTGAAAGATCCGGAGCCTTCCGTTTCCGGAAGGGGAAGGCGGCCAGAAAGGGGCGAATCCTTGCGGGGAAGGGTGAAAACGCCCGGAACGGCGGCTGCCTCCGGGCCTTCGCGGAGATTGGCCCGCCCGGCACCCGGGCAGTCAACAATATCTCCGCCAAAAGTCGTAACGATTGAAAAACCGTTCCCGGTATCCGTCATAAAGGTACAGATTTCAGGCCAATCGCCCCCGATGTTGGACACCGGATGCGATGATGGACATTTTCCCTGCGGTGATGGACGTTTTTTTCGGGATGATGATCATTTTTTCTTTCATATTGGACAAATTTTTTTCTATGATGAACGTAATTGTTAAAATGATGAACCAATTTGTGAAAATGTCGGACATTCCCATGGGATGTTGGACAAATTTTTCCAAATATTGAACGTTCGGATGGAAATGTTGGACGTTCCTCCCTTGAACCAATAAAAAATATGGAACGTTTTCCCCTTTTTATTGGACATACAAACCCTTATATTCAACATTTTCCAAAAATGTTGAACATAATCCCTTGAATGTTGAACCGTCTCATCACGGGGAAAAATCCAATGTTGGACATTGTGGTCCGGAAAAATGGGAACGGTTCGCGGTTTAGAACAATGCGACGCGGATCTCCGCCGGTGAAAAATCGATCATGCACCATGCAGCCGCTTCATTGAAATGAACGCTTACCATTATCCCGCACCTTGAGCCGGCGGCGTTTCTATGAGTTCCCGTCCTTCGGAATTCCCTCCGGGATCGTGAAAAGGATAAAGCCTCATGTTTGCGGAACATACGGACCCCTGCCGCATCCGAAGGAGCAGCCCTCGGATCAAGTCTTTAAGTTTGGTAAAATCCTGCCTCCGGTCGGGGGAACACGGCCTTCCGGGAATGGTTACGCAAATTCTTGGACTTCAAGGCTGTTCTTATGGCCCCATGACCCCGTATTGGAAAATATTGCGAAAACGGCTACAATAATAAGGAAGAAAAACCAAAATCCGCAACAATCACTGCGATTTCAAGGAGTTTCGTTCCGATGAAAACCGTCGTTGCGACCTTGAACGCAAAATATATCCATATGAATTTGGCCATCCGCTATCTCAAAGCCTATGCCGAACCGGATTTTCCCGTCGAGCTCGCGGAATATACGATCAAAGACCCGGTACTCCATATTGTCGCCGATTTAATCGAAAGAAAACCGGATGTCATCGGCTTCAGCTGCTACATATGGAATATCGAAGAGACGATCCGGGTGATCGAGATCCTCAAAAAGATCAATCCGGACATCAAGATCGTGCTGGGCGGTCCGGAAGTATCGTACGACGTGTTTTATTGGCTGGAAAGGCTCAAAGAAGCGGATTGCATCGTCATGGGCGAAGGGGAAGAAACCTTTAAGGAGCTGCTTTCGTGTTTTAAAAACGACGAGCCGTTGGAAAATGTCCGGGGCATCGCTTTCCGCAAGGACGGAAAAGTGAAAATCAACCCCGCCAGGCCGAAACTCAATCTGCGCAACCACCCGTCCCCCTTCCGTTTCAAAGAAGACATCCCGGATCTCGGCAAGCGGATCGTCTATGTGGAAACGAGCCGCGGCTGCCCCTTCCAATGCCAGTTCTGCCTCTCGTCCATCGAGACGGGCGTCCGTTTTTTTGACCGGGAAAAAATTAAGGAAGACATCCGCTACTTGATGAAGAACGGGGCGAGAACGATCAAATTTGTCGACCGGACGTTCAACATCAGCCGCAGCTACGCGATGGACATGTTTCAATTTTTAATCGACGAACATGTGCCGGGCACCGTCTTCCAATTCGAAATTACCGCGGATATCATGAAGCCGGAAGTGATCGAATTTTTGAATCAAAACGCCCCGCCGGGGCTGTTCCGTTTTGAGATCGGCGTGCAGTCGACCAATGACTTGACCAATGAACTGGTGAAACGAAAACAAAACTTTGAAAAGCTGGCGCGGACGGTCCGCCTGATCCGCGAAGGGGGCAAAATCGTCCAGCATCTCGACTTGATCGCCGGCCTGCCGGAAGAAAACTACGATTCTTTCCGGAAAACCTTCAATGACGTGTTCGCCCTCCGCCCCGAGGAATTGCAGCTCGGCTTTTTAAAAATGCTGCGGGGCACCGGCCTCCGCCAACAGGCGAAGCAATGGGACTACGTCTATATGGACCGGGCCCCCTACGAAATTTTAAAAAATAACGTCTTGTCCTTCGATGACATCACCCGGCTCAAAAAGGCGGAAGACATCCTGGACAAATATTGGAACCGGCACCGGATGGACGCAACGGTGGAATTTTTGGTGACTTACGCCTTTGAAACCCCCTTCGATTTTTTTCAGCAGTTCGGCATCTATTGGTCGGACAGGGGATGGGCCAAAATCGGGCATCAGCTGGAAGACTTGTTCACCCGGCTCCTCGAATTTTTGCGCCATGCGGAAATCCGCGATATGGACATCGCCCTGGCCTTGATGAAATTTGATTATTTGTCCCGGCTGAAATATAAGCCGCGGAAAATCTGGTGGGAAGACGGTTTGACGAAGGAAGAACGGGCGGAAATCTTCCGCGGGCTGCCCCAGTCCGATTTGCCGGAAGCGTTGAAGAACCTGTCCGAGCGGGAATGGATGAAACATGTGGTCGCGGAAAAAATGCCCATCGACTTGCCGGCCTTTTTGCAGTCAAAAAAAATCGTCCGTGAGGATCACTATTTATTGTTTTACTATGACGGAAAAGGGGAATGCCGGTATTTTCAAGTTTGATCATTTGCAGTTCCGCTGCTGGCGGATGATTTTTGGAAGAATGAAGAGTGAGCGGTGCATGCGAAAAGACCTGCCCATGACGGCAGGTCTTTTTCCATGAAAGAGGAAGATGATCTCTTCTGCCCGGTCTCCGTTTTCAAACGCCTTGCGGATTTCATACAGGTGGCTCGGGCTCGCTCACAAGTAAGTACCAACAACGGAGTGCGGTTTACCATGGCCGTCTCTATGAATGTTTTAATCACTCATAGGCAAAAATTTAAACCCAACCGTACCACTCAGAGGAATCCTGTTTCCGTTTAGTCTCAATCCCTCATATAGGTAAGATACATACGCGTGATGGGTTCAGCGAACCCCAACAGATTGATGTTTCAATCCCTCGAAGGTAAGATTACAAACGCGCCTGTCCGCCTTGTGATTTATGTACTGAGATGCAGGTTTCAATCCCTCAAAGGTAAGATACAAACGAACTTCTGAATGTAGGGGGCGAGCTGGTCGCCGAGTTTCAATCCCCCAAAGGTAAGATATAAACCTGAATTGGCTCGAAGTGTACGAAGAAACGAACGCCGGTTTCAATCCCTCATAGGTAAGATACAAACCGGGGATATGCTGGCGGTCGTGAGAGTCTTCGACAAGTGTTTCAATCCCTCATAGGTAAGATACAAACATGATCACCTCAAAACCACTCATTTTCTGGAGCATCGTTTCAATCCCTCATAGGTAAGATACAAACGGCGTTCTATAGAAGTGTATCTTATGCCAGAAAACGTTTCAATCCCTCATAGGTAAGATACAAACGAGAAAGAATCGGGCTACCATTTACAGATATGAAAGGTTTCAATCCCTCATAGGTAAGATACAAACGGATGAAGGCGGAAAGTGTATATGTCGTTTTTGAAAGTTTCAATCCCTCATAGGTAAGATACAAACTACAGAC
>NZ_KB912917.1:75776-76022 GCF_000383875.1 Caldibacillus debilis DSM 16016
GTTTCAATCCCTCATAGGTAAGATACAAACGGGTATCCATACCGTTTGCATAGGGTATAAAATAGTTGTTTCAATCCCTCATAGGTAAGATACAAACTAATGAGCGCTGCGGATAAAGCTAAATTGGATCGAAGTTTCAATCCCTCATAGGTAAGATACAAACTGTTGCGCTATATAAAAATTCCGATACGTTTAGAAGGTTTCAATCCCTCATAGGTAAGATACAAACAGCTTTCNAANTTNNAA